>NZ_BCVD01000161.1 GCF_001591565.1 Priestia flexa NBRC 15715
GGCAAACTGAGTTCCGCAGCGCAGCTCAGGTTCCTCCCCGCGGAAAGCGAGTGGCCGTAGAGCAGTGGAACGAACTTGTTCAGGTAACTAAAGAGGTGAGAAAAGGGAGTGTTGATATTTTTGAAAATTTGTTTTGTTATGTCCCATCCTCTTTCTCTTTATTTGAAAAACTTTCGAATGTCGAAAAAAATAGGTGAAAAGGGTAGTGCATGTAGTGAGAAAGTGTGTTAAGATACGATTTGGTTGAAAAAGGATATCGGTAAAGAGGGTGAGGGTATGACCGCTGTTGAGGTCAAAAAGGGCTCTGGAGAAAAGCTAAATCTATTCTTTTTAACATGGCCTATTTTTTTAGAAGTTTTTCTTTTTATGCTGATGGGAATTGCCGATACGTTTATGCTAAGCGCGCTTTCCGATGACGCGGTATCAGGAGTAGGAGCAGCAAACCAATACCTACATATTGCGATTTTAATCTTAGAAGTAATTGGGAACGGTGCGGCGATTGTGGTTGCTCAGTACATCGGTTCAAAGCGCTACATGGAAGCCGCTAGAATATCAGCTTTGGCAGTTACTATGAATTTAATTGTTGGCATAGTCATTAGCGTGTTCTTTTTATTGTTTGCACGCAGCATGATGGCTGCTATGAACTTGCAAGGCGAAGTTTTGGCTTACGCGCAAAGTTATTTAGCGATTGTTGGTGGTGCTATTTTTTTACAAGCGATTATTAACTCGTTAGCTGCTATCATCCGTGTTCATGGCTTTACAAAACAAGCTATGTTTGTATCTCTTGGTATGAATTTATTCCATATTGTTGGAAACTATCTATTAATCTTTGGGAAGTTTGGTTTTCCAGAAATGGGTGTTCAGGGGGCTGCTATCTCAACAGTTGTCAGCCGCTTGCTTGCATTGATGGTTTTCTTCTGGTTGCTATATCAAGTGATGGAATACAAAGTTAAGGTTCAGTACTATTTATCGTTATCAAAAGAATATATGGGGAAAATCTTAAAGATTGGCCTTCCATCAGCATTTGAGCAAGTCATGTATCAAGGTTGTCAAATTGTCTTTTTATATTATGCAACGTATCTTGGCTCAGAATCGTTAGCAGCTAGGCAGTACGCTACCAATATTTCAATGTTTATTTACTTGTTTGCCATCGCTATTGGAATTGGAACATCCATTATTGTAGGCCGATTAGTAGGTGGGAACGAAAAAGATGAAGCCTATACGCGCGTTTGGCACAGTGTAAAGTGGGCTGTAGGGGTTACGCTTGGAATGGTAGTGCTTGTTATTTCGTTTCGAACAAAACTAATGAGTTTATTTACAGATAATGAACAAATCATTACGCTAGGTGCTACGGTTTTAGTGCTAAGTATTGTGCTAGAAACAGGGCGAACAATGAATATTGTCCTAATTAATTCTCTGCGCGCAGCTGGTGATGCTAAATATCCATTATTTATTGGCTTGTTTTCAATGGTGCTCATGAGCTTACCGCTTGGCTATTTCTTTGTGTTCCATTTAGATATGGGGCTTGCGGGCATTTGGTTAGCAATTGCTGCAGATGAGTGGACGCGAGCCGTTATTATGTTCTTTCGCTGGAAAAGCAGAGCATGGGAAAATCATGCGCTTGTTAATCATGAAAAAACAGAACCTGTGCAAGCTTAAAAACCTTAAAGAAATATTCTTTAAGGTTTTTTCGTGTGGAGAAAAGTTATACATAAGTAAAAACGTTAATATGATAGTGTCATAGAGCTTGACCACAATAAGGAAGTAGGTGGAGGCATGGGAGCGTTTTTAACAGATCTTTTAGAGCTGCTGACAAGCTTTGGGTACATTGGCATTGCATTGGGGTTGATGGTTGAAATAATCCCGAGTGAGATTGTACTAGCATACGGTGGCTACATGGTAACGAAAGGAATTATTACGTTTTGGGGAGCAGTTATCGCTGGAATAATTGGTGGAACGATTGCTCAATGGTTTTTATATTGGATCGGAGCTTACGGTGGACGTCCATTCTTACAAAAGTATGGAAAGTATTTATTTATTCGTGAAAAACACCTAGATGTTTCAGAAAAATGGTTTAAGGAATATGGAACAGGAATTGTATTTACCGCTCGATTTGTACCGGTGGTTAGGCATGCTATTTCTATTCCAGCTGGCATTGCAAAAATGTCGTTTTGGAAATTCACGTTCTTAACCATTTTAGCAATGGTTCCTTGGTCCATACTATTTGTCTATTTAGGGATTCAGCTAAAAGAAAACTGGATTAATATTGAGGAAATTGCGACTAGCTATACCATTCCTTTTATTGTCTTTGCATTTGTGGGCGTCGTTTTGTATTTTGTGTTTAAAAAGCCTGCTTCTTCTCAAAAGTGAGAATCCAATTAGTTGTTCTTATGTATAAGGTAGTGCTATGATGCTTATACGTAAGGAGTGATACAATGATAAATGAAGTATGGCTAAACGACACAAAGCTTATAGTTCGACATTTTGAAGAAAAGCAAGAACAAGAAAAGCGCTACATTACGTTTGAATTTGACGTGACAAGCGAAGCATATCATGATGTTACCACCTTGTTATATAAAAATAAGTTTCATGTTCGTATTCCGGCAAAGAATGAGTCTTTTTTTGCTGTCATTCAAACATACTTTACATCCGTTACAAACTTATATCAGGAAAATCAAATAGGAACGTTTACCTTAACTCTTGTTGAGGAGCAACCTAAATGAAGCTTAGCATACTCGATCAATCACCAATAAGAATGGGTCAAGAACCTCAACAAGCGTTAGTTGAGTCTGTTGAGCTTGCAAAACTAGCAGATAAACTGGGATACACGCGCTATTGGATGTCTGAGCACCATGATTTAAAGGGATTAGCAAGCTCCGCTCCAGAAGTCATGCTTAGCTATATTGGTGCACAAACGAAGAAAATTCGGCTTGGTCCTGGAGCCGTTTTATTACCTTATTACAAGCCTTATAAAGTAGCGGAAGTGTACAATACACTTGCAGCGCTGCTTCCTGATCGCGTTGATATTGGGCTAGGTAGAGCACCAGGAGGCGGAACAGACGTCATGACAACTCTTTCGGATAACTTTCTGCAGCAAGCATTTAAGATGCCTGCTTTAGTAGAAGAGTTGCTTCATTTTCTAAACTATAAAAAAAGCGCTGTTACTGGCCTGAAGGCTGCTCCATTGCCCGCGGTTTCTCCAGTACCGTGGATTCTTGGAACAAGCAAAAAAAGCGCTTTACTAGCTGCTAAGTACGGCTTGCCGTATGCATTTGGACAATTTATGAGTAACAAAGACCCAGAAGAGATTTTGCACGAGTATCGTACAAGCTTTCAATCTCATCGAGGACAGCAACATCCAGAAGCTTTATTAACGGTATCGGTTATTTGTGCAGAAACAGATGAAAAAGCAAAAGAACTTGCTCACAGTGCGTTAGCATGGAGTATTCAAAGTGAAAGAGGAGACGGCAAAGTAGGTCTCCTTCCAGTTGATGAAGCAAAGCAATATATTGACGAATTGCCAGATGATCAGGTTAAAGCTGATATTGAAAAGAAAATGCTGATTGGTTCACCAACGACAATCAAACATAAGCTTAAATCTATGCAGGAAGCTTATCAAGTGGATGAGTTTATGCTCGTTTCGTTCATTCCATCGTTTGAAGAGCGCCTTCAATCCTACGAACTTTTAGCACATGAAATATTTACTGAAGAAGCTTCCTTATAAAGGAAGCTTTTTTGTGACAAAAATTAGCTGTTTGTTTAAAGTAATGGATTACTATTGAATTTTTATAACTTTTATTGTATAAATATTTATATCGGTGTTTATTTATTCAAACTTAATGAAAGTAAAATAGATAAATCTAGTGGAAAGAAAGGAAGGGACAGAATAATGGGTTACATAACAACAGAGCAGTTACCTGCGTTTCATCAATTTGCATATCTTCATGAAGAGAGTGGCTTAAAGAAAAGTAAAAAAGCAAGCTATACGAAAGAGCAGCTTTATGAAGCGGTATGCAATAGCTTTTATACGTTTTCTATTTATGATAATCATCAGTTAATTGCGTTCGGCCGAATGATTTCAGATGGTATTTACCAAGCTTTAATTTGTGATGTGATGGTAGCTCCAACTTATCAAAAAAAAGGGCTAGGAAAGCAAGTTATTGAAGGGATCGTCAATAAATGTAACGAACGAGGAATTGAGTCCATTCAACTTTTTGCTGTAAAAGGAAAACAGCAGTTTTATAAGAAGCTCGGGTTTCAAGAGCGGGATTCAGAAGCACCTGGCATGTCGTTAGTACAATAATAAAAAGGTAGGCGAAAGCCTACCTTTTTATTATTGTACAGCATCAAATTTATTTACTTTCCATGTAGCTCCTGATTTATAGAATGTGACCGTGCGTTTTACAGTGCCACCTTCTACGTCGGGAACAGTGAATTCGTAAGAGCGTACATCAGAACGTTGATATGTTAATTTAACTTTGGCTTTATTCCACTCTAACATGTTTCCACCATCTCCAACTGGACGAGCTAGCTTGCCGTTATGTGTGATAAAACCGTATTTTGTTAGTCCTGCATTAATTGCGCTATTTGTATAAACTCCACTTAAGTAAGAAGTAACTTTTTGTTTTGTATCAAATTCGCTGCAAACATAAGAATAATAAGTGCCTTTATAAGTAAATGCTTTTTGTGTACACGCTTTTTGTTTGTAACCGTGTAATGTATTCCAATAGCGAGTGTTTGCGTCCGCCGCAATTTTAATAGCTTGGTTATTTGATAGGGTTGCTGACGTTGTTGCGGCCGTAGCACCTGCAGTCATTGTAAAGAAAAGAGCCATTGTCATTAGAACTAGTTTAAATTTTTTCATTGTGATTCTCCCTCCTAAATGAATTTTTATGTAACATTCATGTTGCTTATATTACATTTATGTTACATTTATATTACAACAGAATTCAGAAAAAGAAAAGGGGTTTTCCGAATTTATGTTTATTTTTCCCTTTAAATTTTAAAACAAACCTGAAGTTATGAAATGACTGCGACATATTTTGAATGTAGTTTGTTAAATGATATGGCTGTGGTAAGATAGGTATGTCTAGATTACACTGAAGGAGAGAACATAATGGGTTATTTGTTTGCAGCAACTATCTTTTTAATTATTGCTGTTGTTGTTGGGTTTCTAGTAACGGTTGTGAGTATTGCAAGACGAAATAAAAATGAAGGATCTAAATAAAAGCAAAAGTCATTTTGAAGTGACTTTTGTTTTTTTTATGTACATATAAATACGACTCTCTTGCCTCACACCCCTTTGTAAAAAAAGAACTAGTTTTGTCACCTTTATGTCGTTTTATCGGAATTTCAAAGAGAAGTGTTTACTGAACCGTAGTATAAAGGTAAGCACTTATTTATGAACATTGGTTATAAGTAAGGCTAGAAATCATAAATTATAAATTAAGAAGAGGAAAAGCAGTGTTTTTGTATAATTTGTTATAAAGTAAGAGTTTGCTAGGAGTCCTAACATAAAAGGGGATTTGCATCGTTGCTTATGTCATAATAATGAATATTCATTTTTCGACATCAAGTATTTTCCACATCATTCATTTAAGAAGAAACGAAGGAGTGGTTGCTTTGCAAAGACAAAAATTAGTAGTAAACGGTGAACGGTTAAAACAAGAGCTTGAAGCATTTGCTGACTATGGAAAAACAATTAATAACGGTGTTACAAGGCTATCTCTATCTAAGGAAGATCGACTGGTACGCGATTATTTCTGCGAATGCTGCGAGCAGCTAGGCATGACAGTTAAAATTGATGATATGGGATGTATCTATGCAACTTTACCGGGAGTTGAAGATAAGCCACCTATTGTCATGGGTTCTCATCTCGATACGGTAAAAAAAGGTGGTCGCTTCGATGGCGTACTAGGAGTTGTGGCAGGGTTAGAGCTTGTAAGAACTCTTGTAGAGAACAACATTAAGCCGAAAGTTCCCATTATGATTGTGAACTTTACAAACGAGGAAGGAGCTAGATTTGAACCTTCAATGATGGCTTCAGGAGTGTTGTCTGGGAAATTTGATAAGCAGACAATGTTAAAGAAACAAGATGTGGAAGGCACAACTTTTGAGCAAGCTTTAGCAGCAAGTGGTTATGAGGGAGATATTACAAACCGCTTAACAGAAGCTGCTGCATTTTTGGAGTTACATATTGAACAAGGCCCTGTATTGGAAAGTGAAAATCTATCAATTGGAGTAGTGGAGTGTGTGCTTGGGATGGTTTGCTATGAAATTGAAATTACAGGTGAATCCGATCACGCAGGCACCACACCAATGAAGATGAGAAAAGATGCCCTGTTCGCTACTAATACAATTATCCAAAAAGCGCGTGAAAAACTGAGCGCAATTGATGAAGAACTAGTTTTTACGATGGGGCGCATGAACGTCTTGCCAAATATTCATACCGTCATCCCAAATCAAGTTATTTTTACCATTGAAGCTAGACACAAGGATATGAATGTTATTGCAGAAGTAGAAGAAATAATTAAAAACCTATCCTCTTTAGCAGCAGCGGAAGGCTGTGCGATGAAAGCAACGAAACAATGGGGACGAGATACCGTATGGTTTAATGAAAGAGTGTGTGGAGTTATTGAGAAAGCAACGCAAAACCTCACGTATTCTTATAAGCGAATGGTAAGCGGAGCGGGTCACGATGCGCAGTTTATTGCTAGCTATGTACCGACGGCGATGATTTTTGTACCAAGCTTGAATGGTAAAAGTCATTGCGAGGAGGAATTTACTGAGTGGAAGCAGTGTGAACAAGGCGTAAATGTATTATTAGAAGCGGTGATGCAGCTGCTTGAATAGAAAAAAGAGACTGAGATA
>NZ_BCVD01000162.1 GCF_001591565.1 Priestia flexa NBRC 15715
CTTATGTCCCAGCCTCTTTGTTTACTTAAAAGTCAAAGTTGTCTGGATCTGGACCTACTCGGTGATTTTGGTTTAGTGCATCAATTTGTTTCATTTCGTCAGACGTTAGCTCGAAATCAAAAATATCAGCATTTTGGATAATACGGTGCTCTTTTGTTGATTTTGGAATCGTGATAACACCGTTTTGAACATCCCAGCGCAAGATTACTTGAGCCGTAGATTTATTGTGCTTAGAAGCAATCGCAGACAGTACATCGTTATCAAGCAGTTCGCCCTGCATAAGCGGAGACCAAGCTTCTAGCTGAATGTTTTGCTGTTCACAATAAGCACGAAGCTCTTTTTGCGTTAAGCGCGGATGATATTCGACTTGGTTGATGACTGGCTTCACCTCAGCATCTTGTAGTAAATCTTCTAAATGATGAATTTGGAAGTTGCTTACGCCAATTGCTTTTACCTTGCCGTCTTTATAAAGCGTTTCTAACGCACGCCATGCGTCCTTATATTTTCTTTCAACTGGCCAATGAATAAGGTAAAGATCTAAATAGTCTAATCCAAGCTTTTGAAGACTAGTTTCGTAGGCTTTAAGCGTTTCTTCATACCCTAAATCACTATTCCATACTTTTGACGTTACGAATAGCTCTTCACGTGAAAGACCCGTCTCTTGTAGACCTTGTCGAATTCCTTCACCAACGCCTTCTTCGTTTTCGTAGATGGCTGCTGTGTCAATACTGAGGTAGCCGTTTTTAATCGCAACTTTTACAGCTTCAACTAACTCAGGTCCTTCTTCCACTTTAAATACGCCTAAACCAAACCCGGGCATCTTTACGCCGTTATTTAATGTTACTGTATCTTGTAAATGCGTAATCATGTTATCAACCTCCAATAGTAAGTACATGACTTATAATAAGAGAGAGTTAATAAAATGAAAAGTAAGCACTTTAAAGTGATATAGGTACTTCAAAGTGCCTATAGAGCTTATGAATAGACATGTACGTGCTCTTTAATAAAGTCTCTTAAGCTGTCAATCTCAAGCAATTCTTCTTTATAAAGCCGACCAAGATTCGTTAACTCTTCAATTTGCTTACTAGACACACGTTCGTAGTAAGCGTGCTGATGTGGCTTTTCTTGTGCAATTAGGTCATGCGACACGTAGCCTCTTGCATCCAAATATTGATGATTTGGTAACACGCAGTATGCATGAATAAGCACCACTCTTGGTGCGCTTTCATCTTTAAACTTAAAGTCTGAATTCCACATAAACTCTATAGGATAGCCAAGCTCTTGGTGTAAGGCAATCGCAAATAGGTGAGGGCGAGTAGTTATGTAGTCGAAAAGTTGAAAAGATGTATTTAGAATAGTTGTTTTTAACTGAAGTGTTGTTTCAAAGTGAGACACGCTGCATTACCTACCTTTTCTAGCAATATACCAGTATATTGTAATTTTTTCTTCCTTTTTTCTAGTTTAACTTATTTGACCAATTTAGTGTAAAATGATACCTGGAAGTATAGGGGTATTTTAACAATTTTCTCCTGATCAGAAAAGGAGAAACAGAAGGATAAACGAATATTGAATAGTATTCTTGGCTATCTTGTAAAGAACAGAAAATGGAGGTGAAGCGGTTGGAGCGAATCATTTATCATATGGAAGTAGATGGGCACCTGCTTGAGTATTCAGTTGTTGGAACAGGAACTCCGATCTTACTATTTCACGGGGGGCACTCGAACTGCCGAGAAGAGTTAGGGTATGAACGTCTTGTAAAAAGCGGGTTTTCAATCATAACACCGTCAAGACCAGGATACGGAGCTACTTCAAAAGAACTTGGCGAAACATTCGAACTAGCTTCTCGTTGCTATGCGAAGATGTTAGATCAGTTAGACATTAAAAAAGTACATATCATTGCAGTCTCAGCGGGAGGTCCGAGCGGAATTAGCTTTGCGTCAATGTATCCAAACCGTACAAATAGCTTAATTCTACAAAGTGCCGTCACAAAAGAATGGCTGTCTAAAAAAAGTCTCAATTATAAGGTAGCGAAATTTGCATTTCATCCGCTTACTGAAAAGTGGACGTGGAAGCTCGTGGCTCGTCTGTCAAACCGCAACGTACAGTTTATGTTTAAGCAGTTTGTTCCATCTTTTAGTAAACTTCCGGCAGAAGAAGTCATGAAACAAATGAAAGATTCAGACCTGGAAGCATTTCAGCGTATGAATAATCGCTATCGTTCAGGAAAAGGGTTCTTGTTGGATTTAGAGCATACGTCCAAGCAATTTCATCATTTGCTGACAGCGATTCAAAGTCCAACCCTTATTCTTCACAGCCTTAACGATCAAGCCGTCTCACTTGAGCATGCACATCATGCAAAAAAATCAATTCCAACATCAACTCTTTGTCTCCTTGATAATTGGGGACACTTGCTGTGGATTGGAAAAGACGCAGGAGATATTCATAATCAAGTTGAAGCATTTATTAAAAAGCACGACCTTGTGAACGGGCACGTTACTTTATAATATGGGGAGAAAATGCATGACCAAAACAATTGATTTACAAATAGTAGATAACGTAGATAACTATATACAAAATTTGTCACAGCTTTTAATGACTTGCGTGGACGGAGGGTCATCAATTGGCTTTTTGCCACCTTGGTTGACTCGCGAATAAACATTACTTGATTGGCTTGGAGCGCATGCCAAACCTTTTTATTGGTCGATACGTCATAGGTGCTTTGAAGCTCAAGAAACTCGTGTTTTTCCAGGTAGTTTGGAAGGTACTTATTGTTTTTTCCTAAACTAAACGTAAATCCACGCTCAGTACCAATTCGCCAGGACATCATGCACAGAAGTTCTGTTCTCGCTTGAATAGTCAGATGATCTACTGCATATAAAAATTCATTGCGGCAAAGGCCTTTGACAACGTACGTACAAACCCACCAAAATTCGTTGCAACAGTCTAGAAAGTTAGCTTCGGTTGGCATTTGAAGATGATACTGTTTATCGCTTAGAAGTTGTGGTGCCCTAAATAAATCATCTTTATCTAGCAATATGGTTGAAATACCTTCATCACCACGGTTCCAGTCTTCTTTAAGTGAAAGCGGACAAAGAGTTAAATCAATTCGCGTATAGCCTTGAAACAGCATGAGAAATTTAGAAGAAAAGCCGTCGGGAAAATGTTGATCAAAGAAGCAGAAAGGTGGGCGAAGAGTCAAGGCTGCATGGCAATTGGATTAAACAGCGGCAACCGAGATGAGCGGCTGGCTGCGCATCTTTTTTATCAAAAAATGGGCTACCAGCCGAAAAGCACTGGGTTTATAAAAGAGATACGTTAAAACTTAAAGGAGCTACTGTGGCAGCGTGCTTTCAACTCTGAAAGAAAAAGATCACGCTTAGCCGGTGAGATTTTTACGCTTCCTAAAAGAGAAGATGTATAAAAGATTTCAATAGCATCCTTTGAAGCGAGAACTTTATATCCCGTAAAAACATTACGAGTTGGGGCTACTTTTGTGATTTCTTCATATGGAATACGAATCTTCAATACGCCCCCTTTAACAATAAGATAATCAGAGTGAAGTTCATACGTCGCAAAAAAACTAGACCATACCATGACGCCTCCACAAGCTAAAAATAATGCAATAGAAATAATAATATCAAGCAGAGTTGTTTCACTGTCTAAAAAAAGAGGAAGAAAAAATACTACGCCAAGGGTTGCTAAAGAAGTGGTTATTACCATACCAAAAAAGCGGTCGATATGAGAGCGGAATTTCAAGAAAGCACCTCCGTTCATTTTTTGAAAACGAGTTAGTACTAGTTTATACGCTTAATGTAAGGAATTGGTTTCGCTTTTTACTAATGCGAAGTGAAAAAATAGATTTAGTATATTAGCTAAGAAAGGAAGAAACACATGAACATACCTACATTGGATACGAAGCGGCTCACTCTCCGTGAGTCAAAAGAAAGTGATGCCGTTCATATGCTAAGGTATTTATCTGACCCTGTAGTAATGAAGCATATGGGGTTAGAGCCTTTTCAAACGATTGATGATGTGAAAAGCGAGCTCAGCTGGTACAGAAATATAGTAAATGAAGGTACCGGGATGAGATGGGGCATTACATTAAAAGAAGAAGGCGTCATAATTGGAAGCTGTGGTTTTTTAGATTATGAATCTAGTCATGAAAGAGCGTCAGTTGGATACGAGCTTCATCAGGAATACTGGAGGCAAGGCATTGCAGCTGAAGCTATGAAAGCAGTCATCGAGTATGGATTTTCAAACTGGAAGCTACATCGCATCCAAGCCCTAATTGAACCAGAAAACATATCATCGCAGAAGCTTGTTGAAAAGCTTGGATTTCATCAAGAAGGATTGCTGAGAGAGTATGAGCGCACGTGCGGGAAATTTGATGATTTGTATATGTACAGCTTACTAAAAAGGGAATGGAAAGAAAGAAGAGCCGACTAATGAGCGGCTTTTTTATTTATGATTCTTTATACCTATTATTTTGGCGGATTTAAGGGAAGGTTGTCTTACTGTGGAAAAAAGAGAAAAATTTCCTATTTCTCTAATCAAAAGCAACTTTTAAACTATAAATATTGGAAAAAGTGGTAAAGAGGTGAACCTCATGGGATTTGAACAAATGCTTCAAAGTTTTTCAAGCACAATCTCAGGAAACGTTGCGGATGCTGAAGAGAAAATTCAGCGTTTAAAAACCGCAAAAACAGAGATTGAAAACGAAAAGAAACGGTCATTAGTAGAAATAAAAGAAGTAAAGGAACCAGACTTAGGAGATCATTGGAAAGGTGATATATCCACAAACTTTGATGACAACAGAAAGCAAGCATACAACGAAATCAACGATATTATCACGAACGATTATGACGACTATATAAATGCGATTAACCATAAAATCACGTGGTACGAGGCTCAAAAAGGCTTTTATAGCGGTGTTAGCTACCTTGTAAACGAAGCGGAATCTCTTTTAAATAAAGGGGAAGATGCAGTCGCAGATTTAGAGAATAAAATTAGTGAGATTAGGAGAAAGCTATAATGACATCAATCAAGCTCAACTATGAAGACGTCATGCAAAAGCTTGAAGACGTCGAAGCAGCCATTCAAAAATTATCGCTCCCAGGAAACTCCGATGTCGGGGATAACAACCTTTCAACCACAAACGAGTGGAAGTCACAGGAAGAAGAGCTGGGAAAGCTTTTAAAAACGTACATCACAGCCTTAGAAAAAAGCGTACAGGACACGAAAGCTAACGTGAAATTATTAAAAGAACAAGACGAAGCCATTGTGCGTTCATAATGAAAAAGGGTGAATCAAATGGGGAAAATATACGATGCAAAGGGCATTTCAACCTTTTCCAAAGAACGAGAAAAAGCGTATAAAAATCTTGAAGACCAGCTGCAGACCCTCCACAAAGCGCTAGCTGCCGTGTCTAAGCTGGATGATAGCCTTCAAGGAAAAGGTGCCGACAACATTAAGAAGTTCTATGAATACCAAGTTGATAACGCAAAGTGTTGGATTGATTTAGTCCAAATGACCAAGTCATATTTCTCAGCGCTGTACGTAAAAGCAGAAGACGCGAACCTAGCAGGAAACACGGTAGTTGACCTATCGTTTTTAGAGCATGATCTTAAACAGTCCGTAAGCCAAGCGAAAGAACTCGTTGCTCAGCAGCGAGAAGATCTTCAAACGATTTTGCATAAAGTGGCCGACTTAGTCTCACTGTCTGCGTTTTCTGCCGAAGATTTTAACGATTCAATCGATAAAGCAGAAAAAAAGCGAGATGAAACGGTTGAAGCAGTTGAAAAATTGGATGCAGAGTGGTTAGAAGGTTATAGGCAAATGGAATCAAATTATTTGCTGACACAAGCTGCAACCAACAGCTTACACGGAGCTACGACGCAAGGCGGGCAGGCGTATCCAGTTTTATTTGATCAAAAAGCGTATCATGCAAGCGAGTTGTATAAAGTTCAAAAAGAAGCAAGCGAGTACGCAACGAACTACGTGACGTATCATGAAGAAATGAAAAATGTTCACGAGCTGAAAAAAGAAGCGGAGCGCCAAGCGGTTGAAGAAGCTAATAAAAAGTGGTATGAAAAAACGTGGGATACGGTTTCAACCTTTACAGGAGAGGTAACAGGATATTATGATTATAAACGAGCAGCCGAAGGCGTAGATCCCGTTACGGGACGTGAGCTTTCAACATCGGAACGCGTAGCGGCAGGTGCAATGGCAGCGGCTGGATTCATTCCCGTTGTCGGCTGGGCAGGTCGCGCAGCTAAAGGCGGAAAAGCCATCTATGTTACCGCCAAAGGTGTCAACGCTGCTGATCACGCGCTTGATGCGTACAAAACGTCCAAATCGTTTAAAGCGCTCGAACAAGCAGAAAAAGGTCTCTACGGCCTAGTCGCCGCAAACGGCATGTACGAATTCACAACGGGAAAAGACATGTTCGGCAATGCGATCTCCGAAGAACAGCGCCAAAACAGCCTATTCCAATCGCTCGGCATTGCAGGCGCAGGTGCCCTATCGACGCGCTACGCAGCCAATATGGGTCAAGCCGTGGTGACAAAAGAAACCGGAAAGCTCACGCAAATGCGCAATACGCTTCGCACAAGTGCGGTTGCCAACGTCACCAAACAAGCGTACCAAAGCGTCAAAACTGCACCGGCATCGTGGACACTGTCATTACATAAAACGTATACGAGTATTTTAGACAGCACCATGCCAAGGCTCATGCCC
>NZ_BCVD01000163.1 GCF_001591565.1 Priestia flexa NBRC 15715
ATATTATTTCTGCCTTTTTTATTTTGCCAGTGTGGCGGAATTGGCAGACGCGCACGACTCAAAATCGTACAGTAAGCCTTATTACGTTAACATTTCGGCAAAACCAACGTAGCACCATTTCCTTAAAATGTGCCGAAGTGGTGGAATGGCAGACACGACGGACTCAAAATCCGTTGCCTTCGCGGGCGTGTGGGTTCGAGTCCCACCTTCGGTACCAACCTTACATACATAACGTTTACCTTAACGGGTAGGCGTTTTTTTGCGTTATATACACACGATTTATTACCGTATGAAACGTGTGCCTACTAGCTACCGAATATCGTACGCATAGGAGGAAATAATATTATGGCTAGCAAAAGACGTAGTAACGCATTAAGTATGGATGAATTAAAGGTTACGGGTGCAAACATTACCGTTAACCTAACATTAGAAGAAGCTATTGGGGCGTTTATAGACGATTGCCATTTACGTAATTTAAGACCCCAAACGGTTAAATACTATAACAACGAATTTAATGCGTTTAAAGGCACGCTACGTGCGTTAGGTGTGGAGATAAACTTTATTAATAATCTAACCGCCGAAATAATTAAAACGGTAATAAGGCATATGCAAGCAAGCGACATTAAGCCCGTTACAATTAACACAAGGTTAACGGCTTTAAAAGCGTTTTGTAACTATCTAGAAAAGAACGATTATATTAAAGCTAATCCAATGAAGAGCGTATCCATGCTAAGGGAACACGCCGAAGTAATTGAAGTGTTAACGGAAGAAGAGTTGGCAAAGTTGCTACAAGCACCCGATCTCACTACTTTTACGGGCTACCGTGACTACTGTATATTAAGCCTATTTATCGAATGTGGGCTACGTGTTAGCGAGCTGATAGGTATTGCCGTAGAAGATATTAATTTGCATAACGGTACAATAGTTATCAAGCACGCCAAAACGTTCCAACGCACTTTACCAATACAAAGCCGTATGCGTGAAATATTGCAACGGTATATAGCCATTAGGGGCGAAGTAAACTGCAAAGAACTGTTTATTACAGTAGACGAAAAACCATTAAGCCGTAGGCAAGTGCAAAATAGGCTAGCCACTTACGGTAAAAAGATAGGTAAGAACGTAAGCCCACACTTAATACGACATAGTTTCGCCCGTTTATGTGTAATACAAGGCATGGACGCATTTACCTTAATGGCGTTGTTGGGGCATACAGATATTACGATAACAAAACGTTACGTACATTTATTTAGCGAAGATGTACAAGAGGTACACAAGCAAATGTCACCACTTAATAAGGTAACGGGCAGAAAAAGAATATAGAACGAAATTAGCTTGCCTTACGGCAGGCTTTTTTTTTATTTGAATAAAAGGGTAGCTGTGATTGAAGAAGGTTCTGATTATTGTTAGAATTTGTAATATAAATAGGGAATTTGTCTAAGGGGGAATAGTGGTGGCTAAAAAGAAAACCAAAAAGAAGACTAGAATTAAAGATAATTATAGTTATAAAGAAATGGACATGACCTTTGGTGGTGCTAAAGATATGCAAACAATGTATAAATTAGCGAAACTCACGGGTTACAGTGACCCTAATCTTGATGATGCTTTTAAGAAATTTGAAGATATAAATAAGCAATACAGTGCAATAAAGAACGTTCCTGACCGCTTTAATCATTTCTTTGCACAAAAAGGTTGGATAGCTTTTGAAACACTTAGTTTTGATTTAATGGAAAAGTGCGTAAAGCTAGCCGAAGCAGGTAAACCAAAGGAAGCCGAAGATGCATTAATCGAATATTTTACCGATAGGGATAGAATCTCTTTCCTTGTTACACGGCTGAACAACGTACAAGAGTTTAGACCACGTAGAACCTTAATGTTAAACGCTTTGGAGGATCATTTTAGCGGAAGGTATCACGCAAGCGTACCGTTATTTTTAATGCTTATAGATGGCTTCGTAAATGACGTTGAACAAATTGGTTTCTTTGCCGATAAAGTTAAACTTGATGTTTGGGATACGATTGCAGCTCATAGTAGCGGTTTAAGTGCAATACAAAAAATACTAAATAAAAGTCGTAGGAAAACTACCGAAGATGAAATTACTTTACCGTACAGAAACGGTATTTTACACGGTAGAGATTTAGGCTATGCCAACGTTAATGTATCTGCAAAAGCATTGTCTACGTTACTAGCGTTAAGGGATTGGGCAGACGCAATTAAGAAAGGTAAAAAGGGCGTTAATAAAGAATTTGTACCGCCAACACTCGAAGAATCAGCCGAACAGATTGCAAGTAGTTTAGAAGGTTTAGCGGAAAACCAACGCCAAAGCGAGTATTTAAATAACGTATGGAAACGCAGGGATATAACGGTTGGCGAAGATATGCCAGCTAAAGGTGAGCTAAGTGAATACGAAGAGGAAACGCCAGAAAAAGCAGTCATGCAACTATTGGAATATATAACCGCTAGGAACTACGGTAAATTGGCGATGATGCTTGAGTTCAATAGGAAATACGAAACCGTTGGTAAATTAGCAGGTAAGTTACGTGAAGTGTTTGAAGGTAAAAAGCTAGTAGATTACAAGTTAGTAAATGTTTACGATAATGCTTCTGCAATTAGCGAAGTTGAAACGGAACTAATATTTGAACGTGAAGAAGATGGCAAGCAAGTTACGGATAATCGTACGTTTAGGCTTATGTACCAGGACGAAGAAGGTAATCCTATTCCCCGTGGTTATAAGAAGGCAGAATGGAAGTTTATGTTTGATTTCCGCAATATTGAATACATTGATTTCCGCTAATTTTCGGGGGAAAGATAGTAAGCGTGTAAAGCACTTTATTTCCGTATAATTCTGCTAAAATAACGTTGTATTGTACGGATAGCACAATACGGCAAATACATTGGAAACGTAATGACATCAACGGATGTAACCGCATTGGTATTCGGTAAAATAAACGCCTATTGTGTACGTAATAATAGTAAACTTATGCGGTATTGAAGTTAACAAATAACGTATTGTTTACGTACGGGTAACGTTTGTAATTACGCTTAATTACTAGCCAAACGCCTTCGGCACGCAAGGGTTACGCCAAACTTAGGGGGTATCTTATCTACTACCGTATAAACATACCGTTATATGTACGCCCTATGCACGCCTACTACACGCCGTACTATATACAATATCTACCCGTTATATATGTAACTGTCCACGCTTTTAAACGTTGGTATAACGCCCATGTATAAATAACTGTATAAACGGTATTAACTACGGTACACTACAAACGTTATTGTAGCAGGATTTAACGTAAGTATACGTAGGCAAACGACAATCAATCGTACGCACTAGATGGCGTATTCAATATACATTAAATTGCATGACAAACGTAAGCAGAAGGCAACGCTTATACGGCGAGTATGCAACGGTAGGCAAAGGTATCTTCTACGGCAAAGAGGGGCGGGGGTATCTCGTCTGCGGATAGCGTGCCTAGCCCGTAAAATTTGCTTACAAGATTTTTAAAAAGCGGAGGGTTAGACGTAGTGCCATACGTTACTGCTTCGCCATCAACCCGTAACCTTACTTTACCTATATTAGCGGAATGCTTTCCGTTAGTTTAAACTAGACGGTATCATTATTACGTATGCTTTAAAGTTGTTTTAACCGTTAACTAATCTATCTCCCCAACGCTTAAAAGCGATGATATAATATTTTTAAAGGATAATATTGTAAAAGGGGGAGCGGTATTTGAACGCAATAGAAATACTAGAAAAGACGAAGAGTAATTTATCCGATGCAATAAACGAGTATTTTGATAGCAGAAACGGCGATCCATTTGCGGATTGGTCGGTACCCGATGCATTATACCAAGAGAGTCGTTCGATTATCAAAGCAATCGCCAAAGAACGAAAACTAACGATACCTAGCTTTATACCGACAAGCCGTACTATTGACGAAGCAGTTTCCGATTTAACTGCAGATATAGGCGAGTATGATAACCAATACACGCTAAGGAATATTGTTAGGGCTAGCTTTAACGAATACATAGACATCCTCGAAGAAGAACAGTTAGACGTTAAAATTATTCACGTTGAAAGCGAAGTGCCCGACCGTTTAACATTTGCCCATATAAAGGAAGATTTAACAAAGTGCGATAAAAGGTTCGCTGATGGGGATTACTCGGGAGCCATTACAAGTGCCCGTTCGTTAGTAGAGGGCGTTTGTAACGAAATAATTGTTAACATTACGGGGGAAAGTTTAAAAGATAAACTTGATTTACCTGCGTTATTTAAGAGAGTGCGGAAGGAATTAAACTTAAATACCGAAAACCCTAATTTAGAGAAACCTTTAAAGCAGGTATTAAGCGGGTTAATTAACATTGTAAACGGCTTAGCTGAAATAAGAAACGAGAACGGGGACGCCCATCACCGTAGATATGAGGTAAATAAGCACCATGCGTTAATGGTAATAAACTCTGCTAAAACCGTTGTAACGTTCTTATTTAATACATACGAATACCAACTTGATAAAGGTACGCTAGTTAAGGCGTAAATGTTACGGAGGTTTTTATGGCTAAATTAGACCAACGAAGAATTAACTTTGTAAAAAGTTTACCAATTAGGGTAAGAGCAGAGGTTTTATACCATTTTTTAAAAGAGGGAATAAGTAACCGTAAAATCGAGCAAATAATAGACGCTCTTAATGAAGAGGATGGTTGGCAGGCGTGGTCTGTTATTCATTTTTTCGGGTTTGACGGTAATAGCAAAGCTAGATACCCTAAATTAACGTTAAAGAAGATTGAAGAAAGTTTAATGAACGTTAACGTTGAAGATTTAGAAGAATTTCATTTAGCTAATCATGATGACGGTGAGATTTCCCGTAAAATTACTTTTACTGAAAATGACGGAAAGGACGTACTCCGTACGATTAAAGCCCGTCAAGGTCAATACAAGTTACGTAAGGCACTACTGCAAAATTACCGTTCAAAGTGTGCCCTATGCAGTATTAACGATCCTAAGTTACTTATTACTAGCCATATTAAAACGTGGTCAAAATCATCTACTGAAGAAAGGGTAAATCCATCGAATAGCATACTTTTATGTAAATTGCATGATGGTCTTTTTGAATACGGATATATTAGCTTAACTGACGATTATATAATACTTTATTCGCCTAATTTTAATTTTGAAGGTCAAGGGATTGCAACAAACATCACTTTTTCAAAGCCTTTAAGCGATTATCCTTCTCCATTATTTTTAAAAGAACATAGATTGAAACACGGTTATGAATAAAACAAAAAACGGGCTTGCGTAAATGCTTGCCCGTTATTCATTAACTAACATCATAAGCCATGTTAATAAGCCGTTTAGCCCTTTCAATATCCTCACCGTTAGAAATCGTAACCTCTAAATCACCCGTACCATAATGCCCTATATTTGTAACATCACGGGTAAATCCTGGCTCTAACGTAATACTATCGGGCTTAACCTTCAGATATAACAGTATTTTTGCCGTTTGTGGGTGGATCTCCACGCAAGCAAAGTTTTTTATACGTTTAAACGCTATGTAGTGTTTAAGTATTTTCGTTTGAACATCGTCACCTAACGCAATCATATACGCTTTAAGTGTTTCGTATCTATCTGTAAGTTCCGTGTTAGCTTGCTCCAAATAATCTGATACTGTTTTTACCCGTGTATTACGGTTTGTAGCCGTAGTAGCTGGCGTATCATCTTCAATATGTACGGTTTGTGCAGTTGTAGCGTTAACTAAATCTAATAATAATAGACCGTCCGTATAATGCTTATATTGGTATAACTCGATATTACGGTTAATTTGTTGTACGGCGTGTTCGTCATACTTAGTAAAACCGCCTGCAATACAAAGTAAACGAGGACTACTCCAGTCAATAGCGTCTGAAACGGTTGCACCGTATTTACGCATAACCATTAGTTCAAATTCCGCTTTATGATCGAGCAACCAATCTAGGTAAAATAAACCTTGATTTATTACATTCTCGTTAACAGACCGCTTATATTCGATAATAACGGGTGAATTGTTTTCATCAATGCCTAACGTATCAATTCTGCCTGCATGGCGTTTACCCGTACTATGTTCGGAAGCTAAGAACCGTACGCCTAAAAAGGTTTCTAGATGGCGTTCTAATATGTGTTGTAACGATTTTTCAACCGCAACTGACTGTCCTTCTAACTCGTCAACGGAATCCCCGTTTAGTCTAAATAGTTTAAGATCGCCCAATTTACGTTCCCTCCCTACGGTAATATAATTATATCATTTCTATTCAGTAAAATCTTCCTAATAATATTAATCGTTAGCTGTCACTTACGACGTTGCGTTGAGTCACGTTTTAACTGCGTGAAAGGGGTAATGTACTACGTAGCCTTATACGGGCGTTGTCAAAGCCGACAAGTAGCCGATATTTATTTAACGGTAAACGTGCGAAACCTACCCCCGTAATTGTATAACAAGTGGGGATACGCCGTTATTGTTGTGTTAGCCAAAACACTTCCTCCACTCCCTATTGTAAACGGCGTGTCCTACGTTTTATTCCAGCCCTCTAACGTTATACCCTCTATCGTTTAGCTACCGTTTGACAGACCGCAAATGTCGGCGTGACAAGGTT
>NZ_BCVD01000164.1 GCF_001591565.1 Priestia flexa NBRC 15715
ATATCTTAGAGAGAAGTACTTAGACTCGAGCTTAAAGGCCTTGCAGACATTGGGATTGGAATAGAAAAAAATTGAAGAAGCTGAAGCAACTACACTGAACTTATTGCCTCAGCTTCTCTTTAAAGAAATCTCTTTTTATTCTCAATTAACTTTAGTACAAATGGATTATTTATTCCCTTTGGAATAACAGGTTCGTCAAAGGGCATTATGCCGGTCGTGAGGAAAAAGTCACTCTCTGTAATTTCCCAGGCATTACATATAAATATGCTTTTCTTCTCTTTATGGATTGCAAATTCTTTTTTGAATTTAATATTTTCGACTCCATTCCCCATAATTGACGGGGCAAAAATGAAAACGGGGAAATTGCTTAAATTCTGCTCAAAACGATGTAAATTCTCTGATGTTATGGCTTCCATAGTGTGCAATCTATTAATGGTTGATATAATTTCTGTACTTTTTGTAATTGTTTTATCGTTAGATGGATCACTACCAATAATAACCCTATACCAATTTGGATTATTCTTATTAATACCTTTAATAATACCTATCTTTATTTTGTTGTACTTATCAATTGAACCGTATTCAGATATCCATTCTTTGAAAATTTGTACTCCGGATTTATCCAGAAATACTGGAGAGAGAATCGGAGGGATATCGTTTTGAACAGTACCAATAAAATTAATTCCCTTCCACTTTGCTTTGTCCCATAAGGGTATATTAATAATTGTGCTCGTACTAATATTCTCTTGGCTAGTATTCTCAAAATTTAGATCCTTGGGAGGTTCCTCATAATGAATTTTCAACTTTTCCTCAGTTTTTACATCCTCATTTTTTTCCAAATCCTCATTTTTAATTGGAACTTTTTCAGTTCTTAAAAGACTATAAGATTTATACTGTTCAGTTTCTAAGCTGTAATTATAAATGCCTACTCCTAAATTTTCTAATACATAAAATACACTATTAGAAAATGTCTGTGATCTATCAAGTGCATTTTCATTTTTTATCATCTTTTCTATACTTCCCATTGCTTTTTCGTAAGGGAATAAAATAGAAACAGTATATCCTAGAACCTCTAATAAAAAGTTTTGCATTTGTTCCTGCACTCCAGCAAAATCCTCTTTTGAATAATTAGAACAAACGATCTTTGCTTGGTTCTTTCTGGTCTCGTCTATTTCTAACCTTAATTGAAATGAAGGATCATCAATATAATCAATTTTAAATATAATTGAGTCAGCTAATGGTAACAATTTGTTTTGCATTCCTGTAACGAAAAAGCTCTCAATCGAAGCAAGAATTGTAGAACCAATTTCCATACACAAAGCATTATTTGGAGATAGGACTTTTATTTGGCAGCCAAGTATTTTAGAGGTGAAAACAACTTCATTTTCAAATCCAAACCAAGGCATACCAATCATTTGCTCTTTGGCGGGTTGATTGTACCATTTATAAATAAAATCATCAAACGCATCTTTATTTCTATTAAACTCATCTAGCATTTCATCATCGTAGTATCCAAGCTCATACTTTAGGGCAATAGATGAGAAAGGCAAGTCTCTTTCTAATAAATAATCTGGGAGAGATTCTAAGTTAGATAGCTTTGAAAATTCCACTCTAAACATTTGAATACCAAGAATATAATCATAAATATCCTCAATTTGTTGCTCATCTATTTCCTCTGGGTATAATTGCTTTGATATCTTTTCTAAATTATCGAACTCTATTGAATTCATTATTCTACCAAATTTTAGTTCTACATACTTCAACCTATTTGCAGATACTATCAATGCAGGATTCAATTCCCCAAACTTTAAGTATTGATTTGTACATAAATAAAATACATACATATAAAAATTTCTTGATGCCCAATAAAGCCCTATTTTTTCAAAAGAAGAAGCCATATTTACCAATGTAAAGATTAAATCATCTTTACTTTCTTCCTTAAATAGTTTATTAAGTGACCGACTAAAATATTGGATTGCTTTATAGGGATGGTCTATTAAATCGATTCCTCTTCTAGTTAACATCTTTGCCATTTCTAAATCCTGAGATTGGGATCCCATTTTTTCAAGTAACAACTCAAAAATTTCACTATAGTAAGGTGAATCTTTATAAATTGGAGTTTTCATAATTAACTTGTTTATGGGATATAGGTTAAAGTCGAGATTACCATCACTTTGATTTATGATATCTACATATTGCTTTAGAATATCATTAATATCATCACCCAACATTGTCCTTACCATTTGATAGCTTGCTCTTGCTTCTAAAGAAGCATTAGGTCTAGTTAAATCATCAATATACTTTTTGTGTTCATTTATTAGGATTTCTGTGTGTTCCTTGATAGGTATTAGCTCTTCATCATGTGATAATGAAAAGAGATTCATCCATAAAGTTGCTAAATTTTTAAGTTGTTCAACGTTAGAATCGTCAAGTGTTAACTTTTCGTATTCTTTATATTTTTTATAGTATAAGGTAGTATCTGGATACCACCAGAATATTGTCCAAGCGTATTGGTATATTACTTCAGCCCTATCTACTTTCATTCCGAATTTTTCCGATAGTGATTGGGCTCTTTCCAGAATTCCAACCATCTTATCCTTAGGCAATTCTAATTGTCGACCAAGAGTAATACATCTTTTAGCCATGGCCAAACATTTTGATGGTTTTATTTCGGTAGGTTTTTTTAGGGCCTTTTCAATTTCTTCAAGTTCTCTTAATCTTTTCAAATCCATTGCACCAATTTGCTTCTCGTCACGGAAGCTATCTGACAGATGAAAAGAGTTTATAGCTATTTCTTTGTTATCATTAGAAAACACCTTTTCTAAAAGCCAATTTTTGTCTAAAATTCTTACATCAATATTAAATTGATTACGAAGCTCATCTTCAGTTTCAGCTCGTTTTTTATCCGATACATATTGATTCGTCATGAAAAATATTTTGGTATAATTACGATTCAACTCATCGTTAACTTTAATTATTTTTGCTACATCAGATTTAACTTTTGGTTTCCAATCTCTTTTTGCACTTATTGCAAAAGCCCACCTGTTAGTTGCAGAATCATTTCCGTAACCATAATACCAAGTACTTGCCAAAACTTCAGAGACAGGGTATGTCTCGCTATCCACCTTACTATCACCACCACCAGTAGGACCTGTTTGTGGAAGGAGATTTGGACAAATTTCTACCTCTGCAATTTTTCTGCAAAACTCCTCGAATTCTTTTTCTCTTCCTTCATTGGTTAAGGTTTCTAAGAAATATGAGAAAAAATTTCTGTCTAAATGACCAACTTTTACTATCTTCGTATCTGAAAATTGTTCTGGATGAATTTTTCTGAAAAACTCTTTTTGCCTTTCCAAAAAAAATTCTCCTTTCTTAAATGCTAAATTTGATATCTCCAAAAAGTAATGTCTTGAGGCATTTTAACTATTATAATTATACCAAAATTCTATAAACTGATGTTACCATTGCTCTTTGTGAGTTTCTTTTTCTGGTACAATGGCTAATATGGAGTCTGATAATGTTATATAATAACAAGATGAAAGAATTCCTATCGTGCGTTAATAGATAAACGATTGATCGGCTGCTTTGTTCAACCATTTGACTTAGTCTGGCTTGTATTTTCGGGGGAAAAGAGGGTGGATTGGAATGGAAAAGCAATTTTTAAATTTAATACAATTATTTGAGGGTTATGTACGTAATTATCGTAGACTGAATTTATCCCAATTACATAATCGCTCCATGTTCACAAATCGTGAAATAGAATACTTTGCTAAACTTGGGGAAATGTTGGGTTTTGATGCCTATATAGAAGATTCTAAGTTTGATAAGACTAAAGGGCGATCCAGACCAATGGATTTATCATGGTGGAAATGGGATTCAAGAGTAGATGATCAGTATTTCTTATATCTTGCACTTCATCTCGAAAGGGAGAATTCTTGGAGTAAAGACGTTGAAACAATTGAAAAATTATTCTCACAAACTGAGGAAGAATATGTACCTCATAACGTAATTGGAATACAATTCATAGAAACAGAAAAACGAATAGACTATCTAAATAACCTAGTTTTACAAAAAAACTCTATTCAAAATTCTAATGCTCTTATGATTTATAGGTACGATGAAGGTGAAGTTGAACGTGTATGTGCATATTATTTCACTCCAAAAGGGCTAGAGGAAGTTAGAATTGCAATCTGTGAACAAGATGACCTTGGGTATTCTTTCATGTGTTTTGAAGAGGAATTTGTAACTAAAACTAAAAAGAGAGAATTAGCTAATTGTGTATCTCTTTTAACTGAAGGTAGTAATCAACGATGAAAGATATAAAGGGACGAATATTACTAAAATTAAATAACACACTTACTAACAATGCAGTTGAAACCTCAGTTAATAGATTCAGATCACAAAATAACTGGTATAATCTCACATATAGACGGTTCATTGAAAGATTTAATGAGACAAGGGGAGAAACACATATCGGAGTATGGGTTGAACGAGTAGCATTAGTTTATTCATGGCTTCCAAAAATACCACTTTCCTCTTTTAACAGAAGTACAGATGATTTGGAAAAAATCATTTCTTGTTTAAACGAGTTAGAATTAATCTTTTTTGATGCAAACCTATCATCTATTGGAAATACTGCATATCATGGTCCTAAATATCATGGAGAAACAATATTTGCATCATATAAGGGATATTATGATGTGGCAATCAGAGAATTTCTATCCCCTGCCGGCTATTTGCTACATAATAAGCCTAGCTTGGATACTCAGTTGTCCTCAACTACAAA
Organism: Priestia flexa NBRC 15715; assembly: GCF_001591565.1. Lineage (GTDB taxonomy): Bacteria > Bacillota > Bacilli > Bacillales > Bacillaceae_H > Priestia > Priestia flexa. The sequence continues at coordinate 4,787 of NZ_BCVD01000164.1, forward strand.
ACTTTTACATTTTATTTGCCCTAGATTATTTCCTATTTTTGATTCTAAAGTTTGTAATCAATTATACGGTACCACCAACCAGACTTACAAAAAATATCATGCTTATGTTTTTGCAGTTCAAGAGTTCTTAAACATAAGTGAAGTGTCACCTTATATATTTAACATCGCCAAAAAAATGGATTTGTCTCCATTGTACATAATAGATTAAGTGTTATTTAACATAGAAAAAGAAGATTGATACGGTGCTTATATGCTAATTTTCCTATGGAAAGCTAGTTAAAGAGTCTTCAAATTGAAAGGTTTAGAGTATAAAATAGTTCTTTTTTAATATTTTGCTCTCATCCTCTGGTACACTTTTTAACAAGTTTACTTAATTTCATTGGCACAGAATTTTTTGAATGAATGTCTTAGGATTAAAAGTAAAAGAAAATTATAATTAAGAAAGGATTGAAGTAGCATGGAACTGGTTTTGGATAGTCGTGAGGAGAAGAGTTTGGCACAATTATGTTTTTATTTGGATATGCCTGTTAGAAGAGTAGCCAATAAAAATGGGAATGAGTGGTTGGAACAAGTGCTCAGTTGTGTGGGGCTATCTTCGTTAGTTGATGAATATAGTAACTATTTCAACCCGTACTCTTACAATAGAGGTTATACAAATGACAATGATAGTTTTAATCCTGAATTAGGAATGTTAAAAGTCTGTAATAGAATTAAACATGAAAAGGAGCTTTTAAATGAATTTTTAAATGAAATTTTTAGAAGGTTGGACAATATTGAAGACGATTATTTACTAAGTCAAATAAGCAATTGTGTTCAGTTATTAGGTTATGAATTGCAAATTGAAAGTACCGAAATAGGGGAACGTTACTCACTTCAGTATCTATCCTCTGGAGAGATAGAAAGACAACGTGAAATGTCAGTCATGAGAAACGAACTTAATATAAATCATCCGGATATTTTAAGATACTATAATGAAGCCTTAGAGACATATAGTAATGGAAATTTTAAAAGCTGTATAGATAATTGCAGAACAGCATATGAAAAGATATTTGCTATACTTGATTCTGAAAACGGTGATTATTTAAGGGGAATATTATCAGCCACAGGTGAAACTATCATAGAAAACGGTACTGAATTAAAAAGTAAAAACAAGATTTTTAAATACTGGTTGGAAAAGAACAAAGGTGCTAACAGATATCGTATAATGGCTACTTTGTATAGTGGTATGTCGGGGCTAGGTCCACACGGCGAGGATAATCCTTCACAAGAAGATGCGTTACTGATATTAAGAATGACTGAAGATGTATTCTTGTGGTTGATTCAAAAAAGACTTATTTAGTTTAAATGTATCAGTCGCATGAAACCAAAAAAGAAAGTAATAATTTATTACTCATTTCTCAAAACTCTTTTTTCTACTATGTCTAACTAAAATAAACATCTCTCAGTCAAAATAAACATTACCGATTCAGATCCGGTTTTCGTGAAAATAAACATTTCCGAATTCTGGGTCTTTTTCATGCCCAGCCCTTGCCCCATCTATGTTTACTCATGTTTCCTTCACTCAACATTCTCGGAGAACTTTATTTTAAAACAGAAAAAAAGATGAAAAAACAGGCGGAAAAGAGGTGGAAATACGTGCGTTTTTGAACCGAAAAAGTGGAAAAGTGGGGGTCCTGTCGGTAAACTTTATTTTAACTCGGACGGTGGAATGCGGGTTTGAGGTGGGGGTTTTCGGAGGGGGTAATTATGGTTGTACAAAAAGAAGAGGCTGGGACATAAG
>NZ_BCVD01000165.1 GCF_001591565.1 Priestia flexa NBRC 15715
TTTCTTGTGTCTAGGGTTTCACTTTAAATTGTTAATTGTTTTCGCTGCATCAACTGTATTTTTCAATAGCATCGTAATCGTCATTGGACCAACACCGCCTGGTACTGGTGTAATATACCCTGCTACTTCTTTTGCTGGTTCATAATCAATATCACCAACAAGCTTTCCATTTTCCATCGTGTTCCCAACGTCAATAACGATAGCACCTGGCTTTAAGTCTTCTGCTTTCACTAAGCGTGGTCGACCAACAGCAGACACTAAAATATCAGCTTGCTTGATCATTGCTGATAGGTCTTTTGTGCGTGAATGAGCAATCGTTACCGTTGCATTTTCTTGAAGAAGAAGCATAGCAACCGGCTTTCCAACAATGTTGCTGCGACCAATTACAACTGCATGTTTACCTGAAATCTCTTCACCTGAACGCTTGATCAGCTCAATGATTCCGTGTGGTGTACATGGGAGATAGCACTCGTCTCCAATCACCATATTTCCAACACTTACAGGGTGAAAACCGTCTACATCTTTTTTAGGAGAAATCGCGTTTAACACAGCTTTTTCATCAATATGATTTGGTAATGGCAGCTGTACTAAAATTCCATGTACAGCTTCACTTTCATTCAGCTGTTGAATTTCTTGTAATAATTCTTCTTGTGTAATGTTAACATCACGCTTAATTACTTCTGATGCCACGCCAATTTCTTCACATGCTTTTGCCTTAGCTTTCACATAAGAGTGTGAAGCTGGATTATCACCTACTAAGATAACTGTAAGTCCTGGTACAACACCTTGCTCTTTTAATTGTGCGACTTCTTCTTTTAAATCGGCACGTAATTCTGCTGCTACTTCCTTACCTTTAATAATCGTTGCTGTCATGTAAAACGGCTCCTTCCAAATCTTTATCTACGAATTATATTAAATAATCTAACACAAAAGTTCGTATTTTTTCAACATTTTTATAAAAAACTATTATTTTTTTATATATAATTCAAAAATAAACGGATAATATCTACAAAAAAACGTGTATGATATAAATCACACACGTCGCTTGCTCTATTCGTCATCTTCCATTAATCTTCCATAGATATGACTAACAATTACTTTTAACACTGTATAAGTTGGCAGTGCTAATAACAATCCTAAAAATCCAGCTACGCTACCCGCTATTAATAAAAGCAAAATCACGGTTACAGGATGAACGTCAAGCTTTCTTCCCATTACTTGAGGAGAAATTAAGTTACTTTCAATTTGTTGAATAATTAGTACGCCTAAAATAACGTAAAGCGCCATATACGGATCTTGAATTAATCCCATAATGACACCAGGAAGAGTCCCAATAAACGGTCCAATAAACGGAATAAGATTCGTAAATAATGCAATTAACGCTAACACAAGTGCATTATCTAACCCAATTAATAAATACCAAATATAAACGCAAACCCCAACGAACATACTGACAATAATTTGCCCTTGGATAAATGCACTCAATCCTGTATTTATCTTACTTAAAATTCCGTCGATATCATGACGATAGCGCTTTGGTGTCAAACGAACGATGCGCTTAGGTAAGTTTTCTCCATCTTTTAACATATAGAATAGTACAAACGGAACGGTAATAATGACAATAATTGTGCTTGTCAAAATGTCAAAAATCTTTAACGTACTTGTACCAATCGTCGTTGCCATATCCCCCACGTTCCCAAGTATATCAGTCAAGCGCTGCTCTAAATCAAACTTTGTTGCTTCTTCCGCAAAGCGAGCGGTGAACGGTGAATGTTGGAGATCTTTAATTAAATTCATCACGTCTTTCGCGAGCGTTGGTAGATAATTTGCTAAGGACAACAGCTGTTCTTGAATAATAGGATATAAAAATACGATTCCACCGGTTAGAAAACCAATGAATGAAAGAAAAACAAATAGAATCGCTAATGTTTTGGGGACCTTTGCTCTCATAATCAGTCGAACAATAGGGCTAAGTAAGTAATACAAAACCCCTGCGATTAAAATCGGAGCTAATATAGTTGTAATCATAACGCCAATCGGCTGTAAGATATACTGCACTTTTGACAGCATAAATAGAATTAATAATAATAATAAAATTCCTAATCCACTTTTAAAGAAACGCGGCATTTTCACACAATCTACTCCCTAATTTTATCTTAATTTATTTGTTAGCTTTACTAGTTTAAAGATTCACTCCTCCTTACACATGTATAAATATATGTATTTCGTATATACGTAAATACGAACTATATTTCATCTAGTTTCATATTTTTTTAAAATTTTCACATTGTACTTTATCATACCAAATTAACAGGAAAATTCAAGAAATCCGGTCTCATCATACACAAAAAAAGAGCTGGGACATAACCAAATGGTCCTTTTAACTTGTTTCCGGAATGAACAAAAAGATATCCGATCTATCAAAAGTCGTTAACTTCTAATAGTTCGGATATCTCGTTAGCTAAAATATTTATACCCCAGCATAAAATTTGTATAGAGGTTATGAAAAATCTTTATTATATTCCATATAAACCACTTGCGTAACCAGAAAATCTTCTACGCCGTGCTTACCATCCGCTCCTCCTAATCCAGATTGTCTCATACCAGCATGGTAACCTTGCATGGCTTCAAAATTTTCTCTATTTACAAATGTCTCACCAAACTTTAATTCGTTTGCTGCTTTCATTGCCTCATGAATATTATCTGTATAGATTGATGAAGAAAGACCATATTTAGAGTCGTTCCCAAGCTCTATGGCTTTATCTAGGTCGTTATAAGTCATAATTGGCAGAACTGGCCCAAACACTTCTTCCTGCATGATTTCCATATCCTGCGTCACGTTCAATAAAACGGTAGGTTCGTAAAAATAACCTTTTTCTTTCTCTAAACGTTTGCCACCTGCTTGAATTTCCGCACCTTGCTTTACTGCATTTTCCACCATCTTTTCTACTGTTTCAAGGCGCTCTTTACTAACAAGCGGTCCCATTTCAACATTTTCATCTGTTAAAGGATTTCCAATTTTCACATTGGACATTTCCTGCGTCATCTTTTTAATAAATTCCTCCGCAACGTCTTCATGAACATAGACACGTTCAGCATTTGTACAAGCTTGACCTGCGTTTGTAAGACGAGATGTTTTAATGCTTTTAACCGCAACGTCTAGATTTGCATGCTTTGTTACGATGGCTGGCGCTTTCCCACCGAGCTCTAGGTTGACTTTGGTAATGTTTTTCGCTGCTGCTTCCATCACTTTTGTACCCGCCGGAACACTTCCAGTCATTGTGACAATGCCTACTTTCGGATTACTGGCCATCGCTGTACCAATTGTAGATCCTGTTCCTGTAATAAAATTATAAACTCCTGCGGGGAGCTCTTTCATGTGTGCAATAATTTTTGTAAATTCAGCAGCTGTGTTTGGTGTTTGTTGACTTGGTTTTAAAACGATGCTACAGCCGGTAATCAATGCTGTCGCTACTTTTCGCGCTAGAATAAACATCGGAAAATTCCACGGCACTATTCCTGCTACAACACCAATCGGACGCTTGTACAAAAAGATGTTTTCATTGCGTTGATCACTTGGAATAATTTCACCTTCAATGCGACGAGCCCATTCTGACATGTAGTAAAAGTACTCAATAGCAGTATCAATTTCTCCTTCAGCTTGATCTTTACTTTTCCCTTGTTCTTCCATAAGCAGCTCCACAAAACGTTCACGCTTTTCTTTTATTTGATTTCCAAGCTTTCGAACCACTTTCCCTCTCTCTGCAGAAGGAACCTTCTCCCACTTTTTTTGTGCTTCGTATGCCGCATCGATTGCTTTGTTTGCATCTTCTTCTGTACCCTTATAAATTTTCGAAATAACTTCTTCTGTAGAAGGGTTTACTACTTCAATCAATTCACTCGATGTTGAGTCTGTATACTGTCCGTTAATATACAATTTATGCGTCATCATTTCAGGCCCACTCCTCGTTATTCATTAAATAGTTAGTATGTTCTTATTGTGTATCTTCCACTCTTTCTGAATTTTAAACATAAAAAAGCAGGGAAGGTATTAAACCTATCCCTGCGTTGTTAATGGATTCATAAATTGCTTTGTTTTTAAATTCGTTATTTTATAAGGTTCAGTAGGTGCGTGAACAAAGTGACTTTCAGGCGGTTCGACCTTTTCCTCTACCCATTGAATAAGCAGCTCGAACGCCTGATATACATATGGAAGCATGGGTTGAAGCTTACGATTGGGATCCACATGCTCATTCCAAACAAGCCCATCAATATGATTTCCATTTTCAATTACGTAATGACGGTGCCATTTAGCTTTACCTGTTTTTTTTACTAGCTGTTCATAAGGATAAGCATGTACGCGCGGGAAAATAAGGGTATCATATGCTGCCGTTACGCTAATTAAAGGCGCGGTAAGGTCTCCTGTGTTTTCAATTTCTTTCACTTTTTCTTTAACCTTCTTTGGGCGCTTTGCATAACTATACTGTTCAAAGATATCATCACGGGAACGGTCGCGGATACCTTGCTCATTCAAAGCTAAATATTCAGGCCACTGCAGTCTTTTAGGCGCATGAGAATCAAAATGATCTCGGTAAATATTAAGCGTTAAAAACCAATAATATTGATCGTGGTAAGGCCACAAAAATTCGGTTCCTTTAGGTAATCCAGCTTCATATAAAGAATTGACTGCTGCCAAGTTCCCACCATATAGAGCAGCCTTTGCTGACTGAACAACGGTTGTAAGAGATGTAATCAAGTTAGGCTCTTCTGCTCTCCAGAGTACACCTTCCCACTCTACAGCTCCGTTAAAAAGCTTAGGCTCACCGTTTTTCCCGTCGTTTTCTATCGCATACCGAATAACGTAGCCACCATTTGAAATGCCAAGACCATATGTCGGAATCTCAGATGCTACTTGATCCGTCTTACGGTGCGTAAATAAGTATTCTTGAGCATAGCGTACCGTCGCACGAAATTGCCTATTCCATTTAGCAATAGAGGCACATTCTACTGATAGGGCATTTTTTGCTTTTGCAAACGGATCACCTTCTTGCTCCTCTCCAGGTGTCCCTTTATCAGAAGCTACAAACGCATATCCTTTAGCTAGTACGTAGTCACTAAACAATAAATCGGTTGACGTTTCGCCTCGCGTAGCCGGAATACCAGCAGCCACTAGCTTTCCATTCCAATTATCAGGAATTCGCAGAACGATATTCCCATCTTCTACTCTATCTTTGACCTGAACTCCCGTAATCCCTTGAGGTTGATACATATGATACCATCCTGTTTTTTCTTGTTCGCTCCCCCAGGAAACAGGTGCTAAACCGCTATTTCCATCAACGGTTGCCGCTGCAAGCTGAGCGGGGTTTTTCGTTGTCAACCAGTTGTCATTTTTTCCATCAAATACTTGGACATTCACACTATCAATCTCCCGTCATATTTATATGTTATGGATGATTATCTAGGTGAAAACACTATAGTTAAATTTTACCTCTTCCATCATAAAAAGTATAGGTAAAGATTATAGAGGTGGGATAAAGATGATAAACGCTTGGGAACTAAGACTTACTTTTATAAACCCCGCTGCTCAGTCGTATGAAACATGGATAGTATCTGAGTTTGACCTTATTAAAGAACAAAACGTTATATCATACAAAAATCAATGTGCTTCTATACTCGGCTCGTTCACTGTTCCTTCCAATGAGATAACGCCGCTAAAAACTGCAATTGAAGTTGACTTACTAAAAATATTTGATTGCTATTATAGTAGCTTACCCGCTAAAGAAACCTTTCTTGATACACCTATTTATATTAACGTTTTAACAAAAGATTCAGCTTATAGTACATGGAAGTACTTTAAAACACCTCGATATTACTTAGAAAAACTTCACCAGTACACCAACCATCCCGTTTACTAATTGATAAACAATCATTTAATTTATACTAATTGAAAGCGAGTGAAATGGATGTATTATTACCATTGGAGCTACCCAGACTATACTCCAAACTATCATACAATGCCTCAATACACCTACGCTGTACCAACAATCAATACGTCTTACGAAGAACCATATCGATATGACGAGAGTCAGTATGCATACTTGCCTCATCAAGCTGAATTCATACGCGCTACTAAAGACGTAGACCGCGTGATGAAAATCTTAAAAAGGCAATATCGAAGTATCTATCGCGAAGCACAGCGTGGAGGCATGGACGATAAACTAACAGAATATTTGTTTCGTTCAATTGTAAGATTTGTAGATGATAACTATAGTAGCTTTACAGGAACGATTAATCAAAAAGTTGAAAAAGCGTACCGACAGCTTCAACGAAAAGAGCCGTGGATTTTTGAGCTTATGACGTTATACAGCGTGTCCCCTGCTTCACAAGCTCGCATCACCACAACTGTTTTAACCGTCGCTTTCGAGCATCTCCGCAAGAATCCTGGACCTGGCGCACCTAACCCACGCTAAAAA
>NZ_BCVD01000166.1 GCF_001591565.1 Priestia flexa NBRC 15715
AAAAAAGCATGAATGAAAACATTCATGCTTTTTTGCTCGTTTATTTCCCTGTAAACCAACTGCTTAGATGCTCACCCCACAGCCGCTTGCCTTCCTTCGTTAACTTACTTTCTTTTGTGACATAAGGAGAGATTTCATAAGGCCATAGCGGAGCGTGATTGAGATAGTGAACGTGATTCTCCTTCGCCATTCCTCCGACGGCTGCTACCGCTTCTTCATAAGATTCATATTGTGAAGCATACGGTGATGACGGCTGAAGGATAAATGCTGTTTTTAATTCTTTCACTTGCGAAATGAACTCTTGAAGTTCGGGCAGCGCATCATCAATCGGCATCTCCTTCTGGTCTTCCAACATCGGAACCTCAGCTAAAACAAGGGTCGGATTTAGCTTTTGTAAGTCTTGCTGAAAAGAAGAATGAACGAGCTCTTTTGTTGTTTGATCATGATACGAATAGATTTGGATGTGAAACACGTCTTGTCCGTATGTATCTTCTAAAGATTTCTTTACGAAAGATGCCCACTCGTCCTCTTCCCTCGCTACCAGCACAAGTGAGATGGGCTTGTCTTTTATAAACGTATCTTCAATCGCACTAACCAAAAATGGGGGTAAATGCTTTGTATAGCTTGATACACCAGAAAACTGCTTTTGATGAGGTTGTGCCGTTTCCACGACTGCTGCCTGTGCCTGCCCCTCTATTTTTGTTTCCCAATGCTGAACACCTGCTACCATCACTGCGCTACATGCCGCAAAAGCTCCTACTACAATACCACTTGTCCATTTCATTCAACCGCTCCTTTCAGCATTCACTTACCTTTATTATAAAGGGGATTATGCCTATCAAACGGGACTTTCGTACGTAAAATCTCTACAAATAAAGAGGTCGTTTGCAACAATTTCTAGGGAAATAGCGCCGTTTTATCGAGAAAGCGTCATGTTTTGTCTAACAAGTTCATGGATTTGTCGACTCTGTTTTCTTAACATTTTTCAAACCTTTATTATTTATTTTCAAAGGTCTAGGACAGGAACCTTTCCATTCTTCTCTTTTCGTTCATATAATACGTTATAACAACTAGAAGAAGGTGAAGAAATGTTTTCAAACAGACCTCGTCGTAGACCTGCTTTTCCATTCCCTGGATTTGCGAGAAGACGTCCTCAAAAAAGATCTCAAGTAGCGGAATGGATGTCTTATTTTCAAGATGACCAAGGTAACATGGACTATGCAAAGATTGCCGGTGGTGCCCAGCAGGCAAAAGATTTGTATGCTCACGTAAAGCCAATGGTTACACCGTATGTGCAGAAGTTTTTAAAATAACAAAAGCACCGACTGCAAGCCTGCAGCCGGTGTTTTTGTTATTTCATCGAAGTAAAAACCTGTTGACACACTTCCATAATACCCTCTCCATAAGCAGACGATGCATGTTGATCATGAAGACCTTTCGCTTCATCAGTCGCATTAAAAAGCAAATAGCCGTGCTCCACTGCTTTTAGCATGTCGATATCGTTTCCGCTATCTCCAAAAGCGAGCGTTCGGTGATGAGCAACGTCATAGTATGCTTTCATAAAATGAACGGTGGCTGCTTTTCCTGTACCTTTTGGAATAAAATCAACATCGTACGCATTTTCGGGGTCCCCTGCTTTTGGATTGCATCGATTAATATTTACTTCCACTGCGTATTCATCCGCTAACTTCCTAATAACCTTCAAGACTGAATGAGTATTTTGCTCTGATTTTGTATAATAGTAATAGTTCATTTTATACCCTTGTTGACCAAACTGCGTTTGAGGCGTTAAGACAACCTCATAATCAGTGCGAAGCTGATGTAAAAGCGATTGAACAGTTTCCTTTGAAAAACCGGAAGCGTCAATTTTAGCTTGCCATTCTGGTAAGCTATTCTTATTTCCTTCTTCATCAACCATATATAGCTCTGTTCCAAGATTACTGGAAATAAAATGAGGCAAATATGTTAAGTTCGCTTTCTTCATTTTCGACTCAATATGCGCGATGCTACTGCCGGTTACCCAACCAATTTTCACGTGATATTGACTACACACATCATGTAAATACCTCTCCAGTTGTTGCAGCATCGAAAGCTGTTCCACTGTGCAGGCATGCGGAAAATATGTTTCGTCAAAATCAAAGAAAATAAGTGCGTGCGTCTCTTTTCCATGAGGATATGTTTTTTTGTTCATGTTTCCCTCTCCTTTTGCTTTTTTTCAGCATACACGCTGGGAACGTTCCCAGGTCAACGACTAAATGGAGGTTTTTTATGACAACAATTCTGGATCTTGCTCGTATAAGCGGTTTATCCAAATCCACCGTTTCACGCGTGTTAAATCACCATCCACACGTTTCACAAGAAAGCAAAGAAAAAGTAGAAAAAGCCATCCAGCAAATTGGTTACAAGCGAAATGCGCGAGGCGTTCACTTGCGCAAGAAGCAAAACCAGCTTATTGGCTTATTGGTACCTACCGTCGATCACCCTTATTTTAGTCAGTTAATCAGTGCACTCTCAGAAGCCTGTCGCCAATCTGGATACGAAACGGTCATTTATCAAAGCGATTTTCAACCATCAGAAGAGCGTTATGTCTATGACAAGCTCGCACAGCAAGAAATGGACGCTCTGGTTGTGACACATACTTTATTATCTGAACAAGAAATCAAGGAGTTGGTAGGCAATAGAATCGTCATCATTTGCAATGAACAAGCTCCTGGAAACCTTTTCGACGTCTTTTCAGTAGATGAAGAACAAGCGATATTTGATGCAACGACCCATTTACTCAAACAAGGTCGAACGCGCCTTTTACTTTGTATGGATTATGAACAGACGCCGCTTCAACAAAAAAGGCTGTGCGGATTTAAGCACGCTTTAAAAGATGCAGGGATCACCTACTCACCCGATATGAAAAGAAACGGGGTTATGACAATTGACGACGGACTTCGGCTTGGAGATACACTTTTTCAAACTGAAGATTATCCAGATGGCCTGTTGACAGGAAGTGATTTTGTAGCTATGGGTTTGCTTCATAGTGCACGAAAACATAGCGTTAACATTCCGACAGATGTATCAATTATGGGCTTTGACAACCATTCCATTGGACGCGCGAGCATTCCTTTACTCACAACGGTTGATTACCCTCTACAAACAATTGCAAAGGACGTAGCTAAAGCACTTGCTCTCCGCGTACATCAGAATGAAATGCCTCCTCGACGTAAGCTTTATAAAGCCACACTGGTTATACGAGAAACAACGTAGCACAAAATCAGGCTGCACGCCTGATTTTGTGCTTTTTCTTTATTCCAAAAAAACAATTTTCTGTTATTTATAAAAATTTACACTAGCATTTTTCTCTTTTATAACATATAATCATGCAAGCGGTTGTTTTAGTGGAGTGGACATTTGTACAAAGAAAAAACTTTCTAAAAATTATAAAGATTTTATTTCTTCACATTCACAATCAATATTTTTCATGGTAAACTTACTTTTACGTATGAGCAGTATGTAGGATATGAAGCATTAATCGGAGGAACAAATGATGAAAAACTTATTGCACAAATGGAATCAAATTAGTCTAGTTACTCGAATTGTAATCGGGATTATCGTCGGTGTCGTTCTGGCGTTAACGGTTCCTGAAGGAGCTAAACTCGTTACAATCTTTGGTGCGCTATTTGTAGGTGCGCTAAAAGCTGTTGCGCCTGTATTAGTATTATTTTTAGTTATGTACGCAATCGCACAGCACAGAAATGGGCAGCAAACAAATATGAAGCCTATTATTGGCTTATACCTAATCGGCACATTCCTAGCTGGACTTGTTGCCGTCATCGCAAGCTTTATTTTCCCCGTAACGCTACAGCTTAAAGAAAGCGGCGTTGAAGGATTTGAGCCTCCAGGTGGGTTAAGTGAAGTACTGGAAAAGCTATTGTTCAATATAGTGGACAACCCTATAAATGCACTGATGAACGCTAACTATATCGGCATTTTAGCGTGGGCAATCGTACTTGGTATTGCGCTTCGCCATGCACCTGATACAACCAAAAATATGATTGGCAACTTCTCAGATGCCATTTCAACAATCGTTCGCTGGGTTATTAATCTAGCACCGCTTGGTATTATGGGCCTTGTATTTGAAGCCCTTGTTACAAACGGCTTATCGGCATTGCTTGATTACGGAAAGCTTTTAGTAGTTTTATTAGGATGCATGTTCTTTATTGCTCTTGTTGTTAACCCTATTATCGTCTTTATTAATATTCGTAAAAATCCATATCCACTTGTTTTACAATGCTTACGTGAAAGCGGGATTACGGCATTCTTTACGCGTAGCTCTGCTGCGAACATTCCAGTGAATATGAATCTATGTAAAAAGCTAGATTTAGATAAAGATACATATTCAGTATCTATTCCACTAGGCGCAACAATTAACATGGCCGGTGCAGCCGTTACAATTTCTGTATTAACACTTGCAGCTGTTAATACGCTTGGCATCGAAGTTGATTTTGGTACAGCACTTATTCTTAGCATCGTAGCTGCAATATCAGCTTGCGGAGCATCTGGTGTAGCTGGTGGGTCTTTACTATTAATTCCATTAGCATGTAGCTTATTCGGAATTCCAAACGATGTAGCGATGCAAGTCGTTGCGGTGGGCTTCATCATCGGTGTTTTACAAGATTCTTGTGAAACAGCGCTCAACTCTTCTTCAGACGTACTTTTCACAGCAACTGCTGAGTATAGAAGAAAACGTAAAGAAGGAAAAGAAATTAGCCTGTAAACAGCAAAAGCCCTTTTCACGATGTGAAGAGGGCTTTTCATTTACCTATCTTATTCTGGCTTTTGCTTTGGTACTTGCTGTAGTACATCTTGAAACTTGACTTCATCTTCATCACGATAACCTTCAAACACTACTTGCTCAACCGCTGCGTGATTAAATACGTATGTGTACTGTTCATTAATGAACCCTTCTGGGTACGGAACGCCGATATAATCATAAATTTGTTGCTCTTCTCCAAGAGACATTTGCTTACGTCCATAAATGACGAGCTTTTTGTCTCCCCCTTTTAACAATACAACAGACCCGTTTGGTAATAGTGCTTGATCCATGAGTACTCCTCCTGACAAGATGATGTAGTTAATTAACACATACGCTTAATTTTTAAATCAATATTACTTCTACTCCTATGTACTTACCATTAGGTTAACATGTAGACTTGAAAGGTAAATAGGGAAATTACCTTAAATTACCTAATTATCAGATGAGCATTTAGACCCAAACCTCAACTAAGTACAAAGATATGGTTAGAAAATAGGAAAGTAGTGTTTACCGACGGTTTTTCTGTATGTAAATGTCGGAGCATGGAAGATGGATATGGAGCATCCTCACCTTCACTGCCTATGAATGTTTTGTATAACGAAGAAGAGTTTGGAACATAACAAAATAATTGCACGTTTTGGGGATGATTTACTATTGTGTTAGGTATTTTTAATAAAAAAGAATGGTTTCTTATTTCAGCTGATCAAAAAGTGCTTGATCTACAACGAGCTCACTTTCAATATCTCCGGCTGGATACGAGGTCGTTACGGAAAAGCCAAGCGCTTTGTTGTTATTTACGTAACCACTTATTTGTATTCTTTTCTTAGATAACAGCTTTTCTTCCGTAAACGTGACGGATGAAACGTCATGAAATTCTTTTTGTAAATGCGTGATTACCTGGGGCTTTATTTCCTTTGCATAGGATTTTGCTTCATGATGTTGAAGCATGTATACCATCACTCCTGCAGCGACAATCGCTAACCCCAAAAGCGTAAAAATTACTTTTTTCATCAATCGCTCCCCTTTATTCTCTTATTCTTAGCTTCTATTATAGCAACGGTGGATTACCTTTTGGGTAAAACATATATGAAATCCCCCTATTACCTTGTACTACTTCGACTATCTTCACCATACATTAGTTGTAAAAAGGACGTGTTCATTTTGCTTTTCATCAATTATAACCTAATTCTGATTAGCTTCATTCTTTTCATCCTAGCTTACTTCATCGGCATAAAAAAACAAATATGGTTGCTTCCTGGATTTAACGAGCGTCGTATACGTAATAAAGAAAAAGCAAGCAAACTAGTTGGCCTCTCTAGCTTGATTGGCGGACTACTTAGTTTCACTGCTGGCTTTATCTTAGCCATTCAGCCTGAGGTTGTCATTTTAATTCTTATTGCTGGCTACCTCTTCCTAGTCATTTATACGCATAAGAAATTAGGATCCACAACAAAAACCAACCTGTCATAGCAGATTGGTTAATAATTTTTCTATCCATTAACTTATTTAATTTATCCTCTAATAAATTTATATTATCTAAAA
>NZ_BCVD01000167.1 GCF_001591565.1 Priestia flexa NBRC 15715
GATTATTATAACCTAACTACTTTAAAAAGGCGTCATTCGTCCTTTAGAAAGGAACATTTTGTTTTGTCCCAGACTCTTTTGTCTTATAAACGCTCCGAAATTTCAGCTGCGATGCTCTGTAGCTTTTCAGGTGTGTAGTCGCTTGTATGCTCTTTCCACACTGCACCAAAGCCGTCGCCTTCACCGTAGCGAGGAATAATATGCATATGATAATGAAACACAGATTGACCTGCTTTTTCACCGTTATTATTTAAAATATTGATTCCAACTGGCTCATATGTTTCTTTGATTGCCGTGGCAATTTGTGGTACGACTTCAAATAAATGACGAGCAATTTCAGGCGTAAGCTCATGAATATCTTTTTTATGTACTTTAGGAATAACAAGCGTATGGCCTTTTGTGACTTGGCTAATATCTAAAAATGCTAGTACATGTTCATTTTCAAACACTTTGGCACACGGAATTTCTCCGCGGATAATTTTACAGAAGATGCAGTTTTCATCGAGATTACTCATATTATTCACCCTTCTTTCATAAAAATAAAATAGCTTGTACGACTTAATTTTAGCATAAATAGAAGAGGAAAAAGAAGAGAACAGTAAAAAGCGAGATGCAATCGAATGATGCACCTCGCTATGAAGAAGGAAACAAAGCTTCTATTTCACTATATTGCGTTTAAGGAACACCTCATTTACGTAATAATGTGCCTAATTCATGTAAATTGTCTTCGACAAACACCTCATTCGACATTTTAATGACAAGCATTAACGTAGAATAAAACGTTTCTTCTCTTTGACAAACACCTCATTTAAGCAATTTGTAGAATGGATAAATAAATTGAACGAAGTCGTTCGTGGTCTTTGACAAACACCTCATTTACACAGTGATAAATGAACAATATTGTCTACCTTTTATAAATCAATTCCAATTACGCTCATGACTAACATCCCCTTATTATAACGCTTAACATAGGGCTTCATGATTAATGTCTGGTGTAGACACCTCATTTCAGATGTAGAAAGCTAATGTTGAACATCAACTGCTTTCCTTCTTCCCTAATTAGAATGTCCACGTAGTTAAAAACTTAAACTGGAAATATAATCCTTATTTTTGGTGGTTAAAAAAATGTATCCTTGAAGAAGATTTGGTACAATAGATAAAAATGAGCGGTTTGTCATCATTGCTATGTTGTATGGAACACTTTCATTTACCGCGTATGTCACGTTATTTTGTTTACTAAATTCACGTATTTAAAGGAGAATTCAATGAGTTTATTACAAATTCAACATTTAACTGGAGGATATACAAAAACGCCTGTATTAAAGGACGTATCTTTCGAGGTTAATGCAGGAGAACTAGTTGGGCTTATTGGCCTTAACGGAGCAGGTAAAAGTACAACCATTAAACATATTATTGGGTTAATGGAGCCAAAGAAAGGATCCATTGCTATTCATAATAAAACGTTTCAACAGGATTCAACCGGCTATCGTACGCAATTTACATTTATTCCTGAAACACCAATCTTATACGATGAGCTAACGTTAAAAGAACATTTAGATATGACGGCAATGGCCTATGGGTTAGATTCCAAAACGTATGAAGCTCGCTTAAAGCCGCTGTTAAAAGAATTTCGTATGGATAAAAAGCTGAAGTGGTTTCCAGCTCATTTTTCAAAAGGGATGAAGCAAAAGGTAATGATTATGTGTGCCTTTTTAGTTCAGCCTTCACTTTATATTATTGATGAACCATTTTTAGGGCTAGATCCACTTGGTATTCAGTCATTATTAGATTTAATGACTGATATGAAAAAGCAGGGAGCCGGCATTTTAATGTCTACGCATATTTTAGCCACAGCAGAGCGCTATTGTGACAAATTTGTTATTTTACATAACGGTCAAGTAAGAGCACAAGGAACGCTAGCGGATTTAAGAGCCCAGTTTAATAAGCCAAACGCAACGCTAGATGAAATCTATATTGAACTGACGAAGGAAGAGGACTATGAGTAGTATTGAAGGGCTGTGGCAGCAGCGATTTCAGCAGCATCTAAAAGATACGCGCCGCTATATGAAGTATATTTTTAACGATCATTTAAAGCTTGTGCTCGTGTTTGCCATTGGGGCAGCTGCTTATTATTATCAGCAGTGGTTAGATACGTTAACACCAGCTTTTCCATCAGCGTTTTTAATTGCAGTAATCATGAGTCTGGTACTCACGAGCGGTTCTATTCGTACGTTTTTAAAAAGGCCAGATTTAGTCTTTATGCTTGCGCTTGAATCAAAGCTACAGTTGTATTTTAAAAAGTCATTTTTTTATACGTTTTCCACATATATTTATGTGCTACTTATACTAACAGCCGCTGTTGCTCCGCTGCACGTAAAAGTAACGGACCAGACGTACTCAACGATTTTTACGCATTTAATTCTCTTGCTGATTTTAAAAGCAATCAATTTAAAAATGACGTGGTGGAGCGTTTATTTTGAAGAAAAGTACGCAAGGTGGATCGATTACCTTGTACGTTTCCTGTTAAATGGAGTGTTTGTTTATTTTCTATTTGTGGGATCTTATGCGTTTTTCCCCGCTGTTACAGGAGCTATTATTATCGGCTTAGCCCTATATTACCGTTCCCTTGTAAAAGCAAAGCCGTTGAAGTGGGAAACATTGATCGAGCTTGAAGAGCGGAGAGTGGCAATGTTTTATCGCTTGGCTAACTTATTTACGGATGTTCCGCAACTAAAGGAGCAGGTAAAGCGTAGGGCATACTTGGACACTATTCTAAAGAGTATCCCGTTTCAACAGCAGGCAACTCATCGCTATTTATATACGCGTACGTTTTTGCGCGCAGGAGATTATTTAGGTCTGCTAGTACGCTTGACGGTCATTAGCGGGTTAATTTTGATAGCGACTCCTTTTGCTTATGGAAATATTGTTATTGTACTGTTAACGCTTTATATAACAGGATTTCAAATCATGCCGCTATGGAAACATCATAAACAAGTTTTGTGGTTATCTCTGTATCCTCTTCAAGAGCAAACAAGAAGAGCAGCGTTTTTAAGCATTATTCGAAATGTCTTATTTTTGCAAGCAGCTTGTTTAAGTATTGTGGTAGCAGCTTCTAACTTGCTTGTTGGTTTGCTTGCTTTTGTTGCAGGTGGGCTATTTGTTCAATTTTTTGTTACTGCTTATATTAAGAAAAAAGCCATTGCATAAAAAAATCTGCCTCCTAGGGCAGATTTTTTTCGTTTGAGGATAATAACCGCAGACGATATACATTCATTGCAACCTGAGTGACATGATCAAGCAGGTGATAATTTGCAAAAGCACCAACAAAAGCGCCAAATCCAGGCATGAGCTGAAGCATTTTAATTACATCAATATAGTCACGATACTCTTGCTGAAAGCTTTTCCAATCGAGATTATGTTGAGACGATTGATTCCATTCCTGTATAAGAGCAAAGACTTCCGTTCGCTTTTCTTCGCTACAAAACGCAAGGTGAAAAATATATAAAATGAATAGCCGTTCGTCTTGCTTGCGGACGTCAAAACCGTAAATAGTAGCAATATCAAACAAACATTTCATCTTAATTGACAAAAAAAGAGGAAAGTCAGCTGCGCCTAACAACAGTCCGCCAGCGCCTGTTCCTGCCCCCTCAACGGCAGCAGTTTTACGATATTTAGAAATCGTTGCCTTAATTTCAGCTTCACGCTCTTCAAAGCTTAAATGGCGATTATAGTCCTTCTTTGTGGTAATGGTAGAGCCAATAATTGTGGTCTCTACCATTTTTTTTATGCTTTCCGTAATCATTTTATGAATGCTTTCTGGTACTTTTTTATTCAATTTATTTTGCAGCTGCTTGGCATTTCGCTGAAAGGCAGATGGGCGCTTTAACAGCGTAATCTTCCAGTGTTCTGCATCAGCCAACGCTCTTTGTTCATACTCAGTCATTCAGACACCCCTTTTTGAAAACCGCTTTTCTTATATACGAAGCAAGAGACAAAAAGTTTCTACCTATGCAAAGAAGCCTCCACACTCAATAGATGGAGGCGAACTAGTTAAGATGTAATGGATTCTGCTTTTTGTTCTTTAGATAAGTATTCAATTGCTGCTGTACCGAGTGTTTTTGAAGCGATTAACATCGCTTTTTCATTAAAATCAAACTTTGGATGATGATGTGGATAAGGAGTATCGACGCCTTCAGGCTGCGCTCCTGTGAAAAAGAATGTTCCTTTTATGTGCTGCAGATAATAAGCAAAATCTTCTCCACCCATTTGCGGTTCGGTTTCTTCCACTTTTTCCACTTCTGGAATTGTTTCTGCTACTTTTGCTAAGAACGCATTTTCTTCGCTATGATTGACAACGGCGGGGTAGCCGCGTTTAAACGAATAGTCATAGGAAGCATCAGCAGCTAAGCAGGTTCCCTGAATGATACGCTCAATTTCTCTTTCCATATCATTGCGTACATCTTCGCTAAACGTGCGAACTGTACCAACAAGCTTTGCTGAATCAGCAATTACGTTAAAGGCATTTTCCGCTACGAAAGAACCAACAGTAATGACGGCTGATTCAACTGGATTGACGCGTCTGCTGATAATTTGCTGCAAGTTAACCACGAGCTGAGAAGCAATGACAATTGCATCTTTGGTTTTGTGAGGTTGAGCACCGTGACCTCCAGCGCCTTTAATGGTAATTTCAAATCGATCCGCTGCCGCCATGAACGGACCGTTTCTGTGCTGAATGACACCTGTAGGGGTAACAGCCCATAAATGTGTGCCGAAAATCGCATCTACGCCATCTAAGCATCCATCTTCAATCATTGGTTTCGCTCCACCAGGCGCATATTCTTCAGCATGCTGATGAATGAACACAATCGTTCCTTCTAAGTGATCTTTTAACTGTTGAATGGATTTAGCGAGAACCAAAAGGGTAGCCGTGTGTCCATCGTGTCCACAAGCGTGCATTACGCCAGGAACAGTTGATTTATAGGGTACGTCTTTTTCATCTTGGATGGCTAAAGCATCAAAGTCGGCACGTAAAGCAACTGTTGGACCAGGCTTTTCTCCTTTAATCGTTGCGACGATGCCATTTCCACCAACGTTTGCTCGGTAAGGCACGCCAATTTTGTCATAAAAGCTACGGATATAAGTAGCGGTTTGGAATTCTTTGAAAGAAGGTTCAGGGTATTGGTGAAGATAACGTCTAATTTGGACCATTTCATCATAGCTTTTTTCTAGTAAAGAGTGTAGTTCTGAAATCATTAAGTCAGATCCTTTCATTGATAATAGCTGTTTGTAGAGTTTTTGTTAAATAAATAAATAGTTTAGAATTATTTGACATTTTATATTATATCAATATTTGATGAAAATGAAAACAAATGAAGCGTTCCCAATAAAAATTGATTGTACATTTGCTTTTGTTCGATGAATAATAGAAGGAGATAAATTTATACATGAGGAAGTGGCGTATGAAATATCGATTTATTCTTTTATTATTACTTGCACTGATGGGGATGTTTATAGGTGTCGTTATGACAATTAATGGACCGGTGCACGGCATAGATGCGTTCTTTCTAACCATTGCTACAAACATACATAATCATGAGCTGGTGATTCGAATTTTAGAAGTTACTTCATTTTTTGCTTCAAAGCCAATGATTATTATTCTATCCCTTTTACTTGTTGGAGTATTAGGTTTCAACAAGCGTGACACTGTAGGTGCTGTGACTGTACTGGCTTTTGTTTTAAGCGGTTATTTACTGAACAACGCCGTAAAAGCATGGATTGAACGACTACGTCCGACATTGGGAGTAGAGGGATACAGCTTTCCAAGTGGTCATGCCATGCTGGGTTTGATGCTTTATGGGTTTTTATTGTTTTTTATTATTTTTTATGTGAAGAATGAGACGGTTAGAAAGGCTTCAATTATCGTTTTTAGTTTACTGATTTTATTCATTGGTGTCAGTCGTTTCCTATTAGCTGAGCACTATATGACAGATGTTTTGGGTGGCTACTTACTAGGTGGTTTTTGGCTGACAGTGGGTTTGCTGTTTTATACGTTAGTAAAAGCTTATTTAACACCAACTGCTCCAATGAATTCAAAGCAATATATGGGATGAAAAAATCCTGGTCTAGATTATTAGACCAGGATTTTTATCGTATCCAAATTTAACTGTATTACTCATGCTTTATAAAAAATGTAAAATTTAAATAAGAAACATTGCTACGACGGTCGTGACAACTAATCCAATTGCCACGGGCTTTAAGTTTCTGCGCGCTAGCTCAAACGGACTCACACCACAGATAGCCGCAGCGGGGATCAATGCCCAGGGAATTAGCGTACCGCCGCCC
>NZ_BCVD01000168.1 GCF_001591565.1 Priestia flexa NBRC 15715
GGAGTCGCGTGTCCTACGCTCCATTTCACTAGCTTTTTAAACTTGTCTTGGAACCAACAAAAAATACCCAAACTATCAAAAGTAGTTACCTCGCGATAGTTTGGATATATCATTAACTGAAATACTTATGGTTCATCCTTTTTTATTTTTGCTCATCAATATACTGAACTAGCTCAAACAATACGTGATAAATTAATTCAAACGTATCATGTAGAGAAAGGTTTTCATCAAATCCTTTCATTGATTCGATATCAATATTAATGTCCCACATACCGTCTTTATCGTTAAATAGTGCTTGAAAGCTGTTTTGTCCCTCTGACAATTGATTTGTTAAAAATGCTTTGATATGAGAACCTACTTTTTTCGGCTGACGCAGCCCTAAAAGCACTTTGTACGTACGAAAAACATCATCAAGCTCTACAGAAACCCCTTCAACACGAATTACATCAAATGATTGACATTCAATATAAATAAACTCATTCGGATGGTTTTTAACATATTGAATTGGCTCTTTTAAAAATGTACCAGCAGCTTCTTCAGATAATAAATTTTCGGACTCTTTATCTACTCTCTCCACATATGCATCCGCAAATCTAGTGTAATCAGCTTTGGAAGAAATTGTGACGCCTTCTGGAATTAATTCGTTTTTCATTGCAAAATCCTTCTCCTCTTCATAAAGCTCTACTTTTTGTCCCGAACTTCCTCTTAGTTCTACTTCAATATACTCTTTTACCGTTTCTTTTAACATCGCTTTCCCCTACCCTATTACGGTTAGCCACCTGATTGTCTAACAACTCATTTTTCTTTTATAATAACTGAAATGAAGGGTAATTTCTACCATGTACAAACGGTTGTCTTGCACTTTTTTTACTTTTTTTATTTTGTTAAATCTATTCGATCCTCCATCTGCGGTGGTTCTTCCATCCAGCCGTTCCTTGCCATAATTTTCCCACCCTCTTGACCATAGGTTAAGATATCTTTAGCCGTATCAATTAAAAGTAGCGGAAGGTCATTTCGTAAGCTAAAGGCTGTTCCAAGCGCGTTGCTTCCCAATCCGAAGCTACAGAAGATACTTGTGCAGTACATCATGAGTTTATCTGAAAATGGTGCTATTTGAGAATTTGTTGCTTTACCAGCCCACGTCGATGAAGCTTGAATGTCGCTGGCGAGAAGCAGCTGCGTATAGTTAGCGATAATTTTCTTTGATAACTCTTTCCCTTTTATAAAATATTTACGTACTTCTGGCTCATTAGCAGCTTGTGCAAATCCTGTTATCATTTGCATGCCTAAAATATTTGTTTCCACTGCATAATGAATATGCGCTACTTCGACCGTATTAAGCGCTCGCTTTTCAGAAAATAGCTTCATACCATTCATATACCCTGTACCTTTAGCAAACTTTACTTCTTTTGGCATGGATACCACAGGTGGTCTCACTAGAACACCTTTTTTCTGTAAATAATCTACGCATTTGCTATATACGCCTTGCGTAAATTCTGTTAGCTCTTGAAATAGAGACACGATATCATCACGATGTGCCATGCTTAAATGAAGAGTGTGTAACCCCATGCTCATTTGCTTTAATAAGCGTAAAAACATAATGTCAAATAGGTGGTCGTAAAGTTTTGGTACCTCTGTATTTACGTCTTGTTCTGTAAATCCAACGGGCACAACGGCTCCTTCTTGTTCAAAAATTTGTTTTATTCTTTCTATATAATGAACAATTTTATTATGCGTAGATGTTAAAATTTCTTTAGCTTCTTCATCTTCTGCATGCTCAATGAAATGTTCCAGTAACCGCTGAGACATTGTTTTTTGTTGATACGTCATCCATAGCGTTGCTAGTTCACTTGAGCTAAGTGGTATATGACTTGTCATTTATGGTGCCTCCTATACTTTATCAAGATAAATAAAATACCTTTGATTAATCTCTTATGTAAATTCTGAGTAAGTCCCTTAAAAGCAATACTACATAGCACGGCTTCTAATTTAGGCGTTCTCATCTCTATATCTTTACTTTTTTTGATACTACTACTATTTACATTTTTAATCATAATATGTAGCCATGAAAAAAAGCTCTCTGGTATGAGAGCTTTCTCCGTTATCTTTTAAGCTGAACAAATTTTCTTTTGCCAACTTGAACAATTAAGTCATTTTCTATGGCTACTTGTAAGTTTTCATCTGTTACTTTTTCTTGATTTAGTTTTACCCCACCATTTTTAATCATCCGACGGGCTTCACTTTTAGAGGTTTGAAGTCCTAGCTCAACCAATAGCTCAATGATTGGAAGTTGTTCTGAACCTTCCCATTTCACCACCGGAATATCATCTGGCAAAGCTCCTTTTTGGAAGACCGTTTTGAAATGATTCTCAGCTTCTTGTGCAGCTTTTTCACCATGGTACATTCGTACAATTGTTTTACCAAGCTGCATCTTTAGATCTCGAGGATGTTTCGTGTTCATTGTTAAACCTCGTTCCATCTCTTCAATTTCTTCTAAAGGTACATCCGTAGCAAGCTTGTAGTACTTTATCATGAGTTCATCTGGAATTGACATTGCTTTTCCATACATGTTCCAAGGCTCTTCATCAATACCGATGTAGTTCTTTTTGGACTTAGACATCTTTTCTACTCCATCTAACCCTTCTAATAAAGGCATAAGCATGGCTACTTGCTTTTCTTTTCCATACTTCTCTTGAAAGTGACGTCCCATTAAAATATTAAAGTGCTGATCTGTCCCACCAAGTTCAATATCACATTCTAATTCTACAGAATCATACCCTTGCATAAGTGGATAGAAAAATTCGTGAAGAGAAACTGGCTTTCCTTCTCCTAAACGCTTTTCAAAGTCATCTCGTTCTAGTAAGCGTGATACGGTAATTTTCCCTGCTAAATTAATGACGTCTTCAAAATTAAGCTTTGATAACCAAAAGGAATTATAGTGAAGTTCTACTTTGTTCATATCTAGCACTTTTCCGAATTGTTCAAAGTACGTTTTGGCATTATGCTTGACTTCCTCATCCGTTAATTGTTTTCTCGCAATAGACTTACCCGTTGGATCACCAATTTTACCTGTGAAATCACCGATTAAAAGCTGAATAACATGCCCATTTTCTTGAAATTGACGAAGCTTATTTAATACGACTGTATGCCCTAAATGAACATCAGGAGCTGAAGGGTCCAATCCTAGCTTAATTTTCAGCGGTGCACCTGTTATAACGGCCTTTGCTACTTTTTGCTTCAGTTCATCCGCAGGAATGATTTCCTGAGTTCCAAAACTATATAATTTGTACTGCCTCTCAATCTCTGCTTTTTGATTTTCTGTTGCTTGTGCTAAAAAGTTTTCCATTTTACTTCCTCCTTAAAAATAATAAAAACCACGCCCCTAAATAAGGGACGTGGCTTTTACACGCGTTACCACCCTTGTTGAAGAGAGATGTTCTCTTCCACTTCATTTTTTAACGGCTACTCACCGCTCTTTGCTGCTACACAAAGAAAGCTCAAGGAATGTAATTCACTTTTATCTATATACCAGTTCACACCGTCCACTGGCTCTCTGAAAAATAGGGAGATAAAAACTACTAAGATCCTCTCAATGCCTATACGTTATTAATATTTTGAATCATATAGCGAAGCTGCTCAGCTAACCGTTCTTGCTCACTTACTTCCATTGAATGAACAAGCTTCTTTTCACCTTGATGAAATTTTGGATACAGCTCTTTAATTACTTGTTCACCTTTTTCTGTTAGGCTAATGCTAACACGACGTCTATCTCTTGGGTCAGCACTGCGCTTACATAGGCCTTTGCGCTCTAATGTATTCGTTATGGTACTAATTGTTGCCGTCGTAACGCCTGAAGAAACAGCTAACTCTTTTGTTTCCCTTTGCCCCCATACCCACACATCATATAGTAATGAAAATGCAGTCCACGATAGTTTATGAGCTGATAGTACGTCGCGTTCCATCACAATGCGCAAAGATTGAGCTGCTCTGTAGAGATTGGTAGCAACTGCTACTGCGTGTAAATCAACGTCTTCTCCTAGGCTTTCAGATAAAACCTTTAAACGATCTACCTCTTCTATTTGATGTTTATTTTTCTTATCCATTCGCACCTTTCCTCGAACTTTCAGAATCATTAGCTACCTAATGATTAATTTATATAAGTGTAATTAAACTATACTTTAACCTAAAAAGCAAGCTCTATATAAAAAAAGCATGAAGCCTAAACGCGACTTCATGCTATTTCTGTAATTTTAAAAGTATCTCTTGAAACGCAGGGTGACTTTTATGATCCGATTTATAAGCAGCATAAATTGTATTGGAGACGTGCAGTGTTGAAAACAATACTTTAGAGCGATTTTGTGCGATTGAATCTTGAACTAAATACGTTGGTAAGACGCTTATCCCCATGCCTTGTTCAATTGCTTCTAATATGGCTCTTAAATCTGGAACAACGTGGGCTGCTTGAATATCAGGACGCTTTTTAAAATGCTCGCGCCAATACCTTCTAATAATCAGTAGCTCCAACCCATACGTGAACCACTTCAAAGCCCTCTTATGTATGGTCTAAAAAAATTAGAAGTTACAGTATAAGAACTAGAAAGTAATAAAAAAACGTATCTTAGCTTGCATTAACTAACTATATTAGTCAATATATAAATAACAATAGTTTTAAAGCTAATATGAGAAGGAGATGTTCCTATGAGGATCATTCGCGAAGGACATTTATATCAATTGACTTTTTTACCCCGTTTTTTCCCGGTTAATTGTTACCTAGTTGAAGAGGATGATAGTCTAACCTTAATTGATGCTGCACTTCCTTACAGTGCTAAGAAAATATTAAAAGCTGCTAAAAAAATTAATAAACCAATTACACGTATTCTTCTGACACATGCGCACGACGATCACGTAGGAGCACTTGATAAGATAAAACAACTACTTCCCGATGTTCCTGTACATATTTCAAGTAGAGATGCTCGATTAATGAGTGGGGACATTACACTGGATCCTAATGAACCAGATACTCCTATACGTGGTGGAGTACCTAAAAATTTGAAAACCCGAGCAGATATTTTATTACAAAATGGAGATCAAATTGGTTCACTTATCGCGATAGCTGCTCCTGGACATACGCCAGGCTCAATGGCATATTTTGATACGCGTAGTAGAACCTTAATCGCTGGTGATGCTTTCCAAACAAGAGGTGGTATGGCAGTAACTGGCCAACTTAGACCTTTATTTCCTTTTCCAGCAATGGCTACGTGGAATAAGGAAACTGCACTTCAGAGTGCACATAAATTACTAGAATATAACCCTTCATTACTTGCTGTAGGGCATGGAAAAATGTTAAAACAACCAGAAAAAGCTATAACCCACGCTATTACAAAAGCTAAGTTAAATATTGAACACATTTAGTATATTTTAAGAAAGGAATAGTTAAATATGACCCCAAGACCAGGACTTGATTTAGATACTATTTTACAAGCCACTACAAAAATGGCAGATACACAAGGGATAGATGAAGTAACATTAGCTTCTCTTGCAAAAACGTTGAATATTCGTCCACCTTCTCTATATAACCATATAAACGGATTACCAGCGTTAAGAAAAAAGCTTGCTGTTTATGGTTACGAACAACTTCATAAAGTATTACTACGTGCAACTGTAGGGCGTTCAAAAGATAATGCAGTTCGTGCATTAGGAGAAGCTTACATGTTTTTTGTTCGTAATCACCCTGGTTTGTACGAAGCAATGCTTCGTTCTCCTGACCCTGAAGATCTGGAGCTTAGGAGCATACAAAACGAAACAGTTGATACTGTTATTCAAGTACTTAATGAATACGACTTAGGAGAAGATCAAACAATACACGCGACACGGGGATTACGAAGTATCTTACATGGTTTTGCTTCGCTTGAACAGAAGAGAGGGTTCGGCCTTCCTCTTGATCTTGATATAAGCTTTCATACATTAATAGATATTTTTTTAACAGGGATAGATGCAATTAAACAAGAGAGTAAAAAAAGTGAATATTTAAGAGATTAATTTAAAATGAATATTCTTTCACTCATAAAGGTTTTAAATTTGGCGTTGCGATTTTCCTTAGAATTATTTGCACTTGGCTCACTAGCTTACTGGGGAGCACAAACTGGAAAAGGGGTAATGAGAGTACTGTTAGCAATAGGTGCTCCATTAATAATTGCAATTGTTTGGGGAGTTTTCGGTTCTCCACGTTCCCAAGTTCAACTATCTATGTCTATGCATATAATGCTCGAACTGCTTGTATTTGGCCTTCCTTCTGTTGCCCTATATGCTACTGGTAAAC
>NZ_BCVD01000169.1 GCF_001591565.1 Priestia flexa NBRC 15715
GGACTGGTCGCAGATTAAAACGAGTAACGGTAAAACTGGCTGGGTTGCCAACAAATACTTAAAAGAAGGCTCTGACCAGCCTGAAACAAACAACCCAACTGAAAAGGTTACAATTACGAAAGCTGCTAACCTACGTACGCAGCCAAGTTTAAGTGCAAGCATTCTTCGCGTAGCACAAGTCGGGGAGTCATTTAATAAAGTAGCTGAGTCAAATGGTTGGGTTCAAATTCAATATTCTAGTTCTCAAACGGCTTGGGTATCAAAAGGACTAACGAGTACTGAAGCACCTTCAACACCAGGTGAAGTAACAAACCCAACTTCAGGTTTAGAAAAGAAGTTAATTGTTATTGATCCAGGTCATGGTGGTCATGATCCAGGAGCCGTTGGTCAAGACGAGCTTGAAAAGAACCTAGCACTAAGAACAGCTAAATTAGTAGCAGCACAAGTTGAAAGCGCAGGTGGTACTGTACTATTTACTCGTTCTGACGACACCTTCATTTCGTTAGATGGCCGAACAAAAATCAGCAACGCAAGCGAAGCTGATGCATTCGTTAGCATCCACTATAATGCAGGAAGCTCATCCGCTACTGGAATTGAGACTTATTACTATTCAGCTCGCGATCAAGAACTTGCAAAATACATTCAAGAGAGCATGGTGCAACACACAAATATGAGAGATCGTGGTGCGCAACAAGCTAACTTCTATGTATTAAAACATAATAATAAGCGTTCCGTTCTTGTTGAACTTGGGTTTGTATCTAATCCAAGTGAAGAAGATCGTATTGCAACAGAACAATATCAGCAGCAAGTTTCTCGTGGTATTGCAGAAGGTATCTCACGCTATTTTGCAGCTACAAAATAAAAAAACTCTCCTTTTATGGAGAGTTTTTTTACCAACTAGCTTTTTTCACACCAGGAACTTGCCCTTTATAAGCTAGTTCTCGAAATGCAATTCGGGACATTTGAAATTGACGTAAATAGCCCCTCGGTCTTCCTGTTACACGGCACCGATTCTTTAAACGAGTTGGTGAGGAGTCACGCGGCAGTTTTTGTAACGCTTCATAGTCCCCTTTTTCTTTTAGTTCCTGTCGAAGAAGTGCATACTTTTCTACCAATTGTTGACGTTTACGTTCTTTTACAACCTTTGATTTTTTAGCCAATGAATTCTCATCCTTTCAATGCTCTTTTTTGATAGTAATCATTCCGATTTAAAACTTATACTTTACGAGCAATTTCTACATTAAAACATAGGTAGAAGCTTAATGCAAGCATAACGTTTCATTATTTTATTAAAATAACATTTGAAATTTATTCCATTTTTTAGGCATTGTTTATAGATAAAGAAAATATTTCAATAATATTACAGTTCATTTACATCTCGATAACTTCGCTTTTATTTGTCGAATTGTAGTATATAATCAGTTGTAGAAATTCCAAAAATAATATTTCTAAAGTAAAGGTGATTAAAAAATGAAATCAACTGGTATTGTAAGAAAAGTTGACGATTTAGGTCGTATTGTAATTCCTAAAGAACTACGCCGTGTACTTGAAATAGATGTAAAAGATCCTGTAGAAATCTTTGTAGAAACTGATCGCATTATTTTAAAGAAGTATGAGCCTAACGGAGCTTGTGCAGTTACAGGAGAAGTATCATCTGACAACGTAACACTTGCTGATGGAAAGCTAACATTAAGTCGTGAAGGCATGGAGCGTTTGCTTGAAGAATTAAAACAACATAATATTTAATGAACTTAAAAGGGAACCGCTGAATAGCGATTCCCTTTTTTACTGTTTTTATAGTACGCCAAACGTATGCAAGTACACGATGATAATAACAATTGGAATGATGTAACGAAGTAAGATCATCCATGCTTTAAACAAATATTTCGCTGTTCTGGAGCCTGATATGAATTCTTCATATACAGCATTTTTATCCATGCGATATGAAACAAAAAAGGAAATTAACAGAGCACCAAATGGCATTAAAATGTTAAGTGTTAAATAATCAAGCGCATCGAATAAAATTTTCCCACCAAACGTGATATCTGATAAAACACCAAAAGATAGAGCTGAAGGAACTCCAACAATGAAGATTAAAATCCCCAGAGTCCAAGATGCTTTCGTTCTCTTATCACTGTTCCCTTTTGTTACTGCTGCTACGATTGTTTCAAGTAAAGAAAATGCAGATGTTAATGTAGCAAACAAGAATAACGCTAGGAAAATTGTTAAAAACAAGCCGCCAAACGGAATTTGTTCAAACACAGCTGGTAGTACGTTAAATAGTAATCCTGGCCCTGCTGTTGGCTCTAAGCCAATTGAAAACACAGCTGGAAAAATCGCTAGCCCAGCAAAAATTGAAACCAAAATATTTAGTCCTACAATCATTCCACCTGAACGCTGCAGACTTTCCTCTTTATTTAAGTAAGAGCTGTATGTGACCATGATTGAAATCCCAATACTAATTGCAAAGAACGATTGACCCATGGCATATAAAATACTTTCAGATGTTAGCTTTGTAAAATCAGGATTTAAGAAAAATGCTACTCCTTCCATCGCACCATCTAATGTTAATGAACGAATAATTAATGCAATAAATAAAATAAATAGTGCTGGAAACATGTATTTATTTGCTTTTTCAATTCCATTTTGAACACCTTTAGCAACGACAACAATCGTAATAATCATAAAGAGTAATTGTCCTATAACCGGTGAAAAAGAGCTTGAAATTGTATCATTAAATAAAGCTGCGTAATCATCTGTTGAACCTACCAATTGATTTGTAACGCTTCTGTATAGATATAATATAATCCAACCACCAACAACGCTATAAAATGATAAGATGACAAAACTCGTAATAACTCCTAGACGTCCTATCCATACCCATGCCGTTCCTGGAGCAATTTTTTCATATGCAGAAATAGCGTCTTTTTGTGTGCTACGCCCAATAACAAATTCAGCTAATAGTAAAGGCAAGCCGATTAATAACGTAAAGAGTAAGAAAATTAATAAAAACGCGCCTCCCCCACTAGTTCCCGCAACATATGGGAATTTCCAAATTGCGCCGATTCCAACTGCTGAACCTGCTGCTGCCATGATAAAACCTAACTTTGATGTCCATTGATTTGTTTGATTCATCTTGATGTTCCTTTCCATCTAAATTTCTTCAACAAAAAAAAGCAGGCCTAACGTCTCTTTACAACAAGAGACGTTAGGCCTGCTGACCTCCGCGGTACCACTCTTTTTGATTTTAATTCATCGATTAAAATCCACTTTACTTGTACATCACGTACAAACCTTCTAACGGAGGTTATGCGTTAAGATATAATAAGAAGTGAATCCCGTTCCATCTTAAGAGCTCCTGGGCGAGTTCAAGGTCATCTTATACTGTTTCACACCAACCAACAGCTCTCTGTTATAATTAGATCCTCTACTACTCCCAATCAACGCAAAATGTATATTGAAGAATTTAGTCAATTTATTTCGAAAATTTATAATATACGTATCATAAGTCTTTTTCTCTATAGTGTCAACCACTTTTTCTTATTTTTTTCTCTATTTTTCTACAAAATTCGTCATTTTATGCATATATTTTTAACTTACATAGGCACCATGGTATACTGACTATGAAGTAAAAATTTACATATTAGGAGTGGTAATTAATGTCCTCATCTCAGCGTCTTTTACATCATTTTTCAGCTCATCGTAATGTAACAAATATGTTAATTGATAAGATTGAAGAAAATCATTATGATTATCAACCAACACCAACATCTATGTCAGCATATAAACTCACTACACACATGCTTACTTCTTTTTACACATTTGCGAAAGTAGCACAAGAGGGCAACCTTGCTCCATTGGAAGAAAAGCATGATATTGAGCAGAAAAACTTATCGGAATTAGCCTCTCATTATACTGAAAAAACAAAAGACATCCTAGCTTCTTTAACAGACGACCAGTTAAACTGCGTTATCGATACCTCTGCGGTATTTGGTCAAAAGATGCCCGCAAGCCAATTAGTGTCAATGGCAATCGATCATGAAATTCATCATAAAGGTAACTTATTTGTATATGTTCGAGAAATGGGTCATACAGACCTACCTCTATTTGTAAAGTGGGGATAATTCAGCAGCTTAATTGACTAGCAGTCAATTAAGCTGTTTTTTAAGAAGCTTGTAAATAAAGATAGAAGGGTCGTTCTATTTTGTCAGAATTGTGATATAATTTTACTATTCAATCGATTGTCTCTTACGTATTTTTCTCCTTAAGCTGTATTGATTGAACGACATGTTCTCGAACTACCTTTAATAAGGAGGCAGTATCAATATGAACCGCACACTCTCACACTCTTCGTTTATTTCGTCTTTTGGTGGAAATGTAATGAACATGCTCTCTCCTCAAGTTGGTGAAAACATCTTAGAAATTGGCTCAGGTAACGGATACATGGCAAATCAGCTTAGCTCTCTAGGTGTGAACATAACAGGTATTGATTCGTCGGAAAATATGATTGAACAGTCACAGCATCATTACCCTCACGTCCACTTTATGCGCGTCAATGCACTGGATTTAGACTATGAAGATCAGTTTGATGCAGTATTTTCCCAAAACACGCTTCACCTTATTCACCCTCCTACTGTTGTTATTAAAAATATTTATCGTGCGCTCAGACTACAAGGACGCTTTGTGACAGAGTTCAATGGCCAAAACCACCTTTATCCTGTTTTTAACGAGGTGCTGCGCCAGCTTGTCGTTTTCAATATTATTTCATCTAATTTTTCTCTCCCTTTTTATTTTCCGAGTATTGGAGAATACACTTCCTTGCTTGAGCAGCATGGATTCGATGTTCAAAGTGCTATTCATTTCATACAGCCTCTCGTTTTACAGCACGAAGATGGCCTTCGTAACTGGCTTGATACACATGCATCATCTCTTTTCAATAATATAACGCCTGAAACAAAACAAATTATCTTTAATAGAGTTGAAGACAAGTTACAAAAAACATTTTTCAAACAAGACGAATGGTGCTTGCCAGCAGCTTATATTCGCGTACAGGCTGTAAAAACAATCTAACATTACAAATTAGCAAAAAAGCCATGCGGTACTTCACCACATGGCTTTTAGAACGACAAAGACATTATTTAAAATGAAGCATATACCCTTTACCTCGCACTACCTGAATATCAAGCGTTTGTCCTATTTTTTTGCGAACTCGGTACATTAAAGAATTAAGCTCTTCCGGATTAACAAATACATCATTTTTTTCCATCACTCGTTCTGGCCAAACTTGTTTTTTGAGCATTTCTTTTGAAACGAAAGTATCGTGCTGTTGAAGTAAATACGATAAACACGCATATTCCTTCTCTGATAATACATATACTTCATCTTTTACTCTAATCTTTTGAAGTACGGGATCAAGTTCATATTGCTTAGATGTGTGAATCTCATTTAATAGTGGACCTAAATCTAATGTTGCGTCCATGTCTTGGCTAATAAATGTTAAGACAGCTGTATCATTTGCAATTGATATTTGATCCTGATGCTGCAGTGTATATGAGTGAGCGGGAATAAGCTTTTGTCCATTTATTTGCGTCCCATGTTTGCTATTTAAATCGATAAGCTGATAGTTGTTTTCATTGGTAGTGATTTTAAAGTGCTTACGAGAGATGTATGCGCTTTGAAACGCTAAATCAGGCAACCATCCATCTCCTTTTCGTCCAACTATAACAGTAGATTGTTCAAGAGGGACAGATGTTCCATTTACAAACGGAGCACCATGCTGAATAATGAGTGTACCATTCATCTGCATTACCTCTTTTTTCAGAATTTTCTTTATCTTATTATGTAATTATGATTATCGTATTTATTGCGATTGTATGTTACTTTCGATACTATCAACTTATCCACTCTTTTTATAATATATGTTCAATTTGTACAAGTAAATAATTTCAGCAAAGTTTAAGTGGATAGTCATAATTAAACTCATGAATTAAATTACAGTTTATTCTTGATAAACAATAATTAGTTATTTTGGCATATGCATATGTGATTACCTTCACAAATCTTATCTCTAAGCAAGTTACTGGAGGAAACAAAATGAACCGTGTAGCACAAGAAAAAGAAATTAAAGCGATTAAAAGACGTGTTGCTGTTGTACTACTAATTATGGGATCGTTCTTATTAACCGGCATAAGCTATGGAATTTATTCTATTATGATGCTGAACCTACATATATGATGATGTAAAAGAGTTT
>NZ_BCVD01000170.1 GCF_001591565.1 Priestia flexa NBRC 15715
CTTATGTCCCAGCCTCTTTTTTCATTGTTGCTTATTTTGAAAAATAAAGAGAGTGAACTTGTTTTGCAATCTCTTCAATTTTGTTTGACACCTGAGGGATTCCATACCCAACAAACAGCGGAGAGGTTGCAAAGCGAGGAATCACTTTACATGCACTTCGTCCATCATCCAACTGATAAAAAAACAGGTTATAGCTCGTGCAGCTACGATGGAAATGATTAAGCAAATAATGAGTAGCAGCTTGAATATAATCAGCTACTTCTTTATTATGTTCTTCAATATTCGATGTCACAATGTTAAATTCAAAAAATCCCATTCTTGGCTTTGTAGATAAGTTAAACTCGACATCTTTATTTTGTTGAATTGAGATGCCTTCAAAATGTGCATCAGTAATATTTGAGCTTGTATCAAACGTTTTTAATCCAATGATTTGCATATGCGGATGGCGAAGAGAACCCCCTGACATGGGTCCGTGATTTTTAAAGAATAAGACGGACTCATATTTTTTACTCTCAATCATCTGTAGCCAGCGAGTAGTGACAAACGAAAACAGTTTATACAAATGCTCTTTTGGATATTCTGATAGTTCTGATTGACATTGATCTGTTTCGATAATCACAGTTTGGTAAGCATTTTGGAGAACTGGGTACTTGTTTTCTAACCAAATAATTGAATCTTCTTTTTCAATAATGCCTGTTAAGGAGTCCACATCACAGAATGGACAAGGATTTTGACGATTTACAATGGTTTCTGGTTTTTGTGAACCAATTGCTGAATTAAAAAATAAATGAGATGGTTTCATAAGCTTCACCTTTTTAATCTAATTATATCTATTGTAGTAGAACAACTAGAAGAAATCTACTGTTTAGCTTGCTTCGTTGACTTTTTAACCAGATTTTAGTATTATCTTGATATCGAGATAAATTAAAAAAGGAACTGATAAAAATGGATTCAACAGTAAATCGAGAAGAATTAGATCAATCTTTAAAATTATTCATTGTTCTATCAAGAG
This sequence comes from Priestia flexa NBRC 15715, assembly GCF_001591565.1. GTDB lineage: Bacteria > Bacillota > Bacilli > Bacillales > Bacillaceae_H > Priestia > Priestia flexa. Next base: position 1,013 of record NZ_BCVD01000170.1, read on the forward strand.
CGAATCGTTCCGTTATGGAGCATGTTCATAAGTTTATTCAACAACACGGTATGAACCCAACTGAATTCGCTGTATTAGAGCTTTTATATCATAAAGGAAAACAGCCTCTTCAGCAAATTGGTGGCAAAATTTTATTAGCAAGCGGTAGCATCACGTATGTTATTGACAAGCTAGAGAAAAAGAGCTTTTTAGAGCGTGTAGCTTGTCCAAATGATCGTCGTGTCACGTATGCGCAAATTACAGAAGCAGGAAAAGAAATGATTGAAAGCATGTTTCCTGATCATGAGAAGCGCATTCATAGTATTTTATCTGTTCTTACAAGTGAAGAGCAAGAAGTAGCCATTTCGCTACTAAAGAAAATTGGACACTATGCAGATGAGTATACGCCGTCTGAATAAAGCAAAAAAGCATCGGTTTGATGCTTTTTTTGTGTGAGAAAATAGCGATTGCGGATTGTTTAAAGGAGATTATGTAATCATCACGAAGTACATAAATCAGCCTATAAAAAGAGAGGGGAAAAAGACGTGACATTTCATCAATATACATATGAAAGACCGGATTTAAATCAGCTGAAAAAAGAGTTTAAACAAAGCATTGGCATTTTAAAAGAAGCTAAAACCATTGAAAAACAGTACGAAGCGATTGAAGAATTAAACGAGTTGCGAACAGATTATAGTACGATGAGCAACTTATGTTATATTCGCCATTCCATTGATACAAACGATGAGTTTTATCAAAACGAACAGGATTATTTTGATGAAATCAACCCTCTGTATGAAGAGCTTATGCATCAATACTACGAAGCGCTTGTTTCATCAAGCTTTCGCGAAGAGCTAGAGGCTGCATTAGGAACGCAGCTATTTGCATTAGCTGAAAACCAATTAAAAACGTTCCATCCGTCTATCATTGAAGATTTACAACAAGAAAACAGACTTTCTTCTCAGTATACGAAGCTTATAGCCTCCGCTAAAATTATGTTTGACGGTGAAGAACGCACTCTTGCTCAGCTGGAGCCTTTCATGCAGTCACCAAACAGAGAAACTAGAAAAAGTGCTGCGACTTCACGCTTTCAATTTTTTAAAGACCATGAAGATGAATTTGATCGGATTTATGATGAGTTAGTTCAAGTACGAACAAAAATGGCAAAAAAGCTGGGGTATAAAAATTTTGTAGAGCTTGGGTATGCACGTATGACTCGTACAGACTATAACGCAGAGATGGTTCAAGCATTTCGCGCGCAAGTCTTAACAGAAATTGTTCCATTAGCAGAAGAACTTAAAAAGAGACAGGCAGATCGTATTGGAGTTGACGAATTACTCTATTATGATGAGTCGTTTGAATTTCAAACAGGCAACGCAACCCCAAAAGGAGATGCAAGCTGGATTATTGAGAAAGGTAAAAAGATGTATAGTGAGCTTTCAGCAGAAACAGATGAATTCTTTGCTTTTATGATGGATAATAATCTTATGGACTTAGTTGCAAAGAAAGGCAAAGCGGGTGGAGGCTACTGTACGTTTTTAGAACGTTATAAAGCACCGTTTATTTTTTCGAATTTTAACGGGACCTCAGGTGATATTGATGTATTAACTCACGAAGCAGGACATGCTTTTCAAGTATATCAAAGCCGAAATATTGGGGTAATGGAATATTATTGGCCAACTTATGAATCAGCTGAAATTCATTCTATGAGCATGGAGTATTTTACGTGGCCGTGGATGGAAAGTTTTTTTAAAGAAGACGCACAAAAGTATAAGTTTACTCATTTAAGCTCAGGCCTTCTTTTTCTACCTTATGGTGTAGCAGTTGATGAGTTTCAGCATGTTGTCTATGAAAACCCAACGCTCACGCCAAAAGAGCGAAAAAATGAATGGAGAAAGCTAGAACATAAATACATGCCTTCTAAAAACTATGATGGGGAAGCTTACCTTGAAAACGGCGGATTTTGGCAAAAGCAATCCCATATTTATAACGATCCATTTTATTATATTGATTACACGCTGGCGCAAATTTGTGCATTTCAATTTTGGAAAAAAGATAATGAAAATCATGAAGAGGCATGGAGAGACTATTTGCACTTATGTAAGCTGGGTGGAAGTAAGTCGTTTACTTCGCTTGTGAAAGAAGCCAATTTGCTTTCTCCTTTTGAAGACGGTTGCGTAAAGTCAGTTGTTGGTGAGATTAAGGCTTATTTAAATAGTATAGATGATCAATCATTGTAAGGAAAAGCGAGCTGAAGTGGCTCGCTTTTTGTTACTTTGTAAAGGAAATGAATGAGAAATATAAAGAAATGAGCATAGTGTAAAGAGTTTGTTAGAAGACTGTAAAAACGCTCTTTTTTCCTTTTTTTTGAACTATAATCATCTCAAGAGCCATGTTGATGCACGTACATAGTGGCTCAATTGATTTGAAAGGGGACAGGTACGATGAGTAAAAGTTTCTTAGTCAAATTATTTGGAGCATTTGCAGCAATTACGCTTATGACAGCATGTAGTGCAGAAGAGGGAGAAGACACGACAGATCAAGAACAAACGGAAGATGCGGAAGAAACAACTGGAGAGCCGGCAGAAACACCAGTTGAGGAAGAAGCCGTAGAAGAAGATACAGAAGAGCAAGATCAAGATGCAACAGAAGAGGCAGAGGAACCAGCTGAAGAGGAAACAGACGAATCAACAGATGACCAAGAAGATAATCAATAAAACAAATAGAAAAAAAGCGACTCCCAAGGGAATCGCTTTTTCCTTTTTCATTATTTCAGTTTAGAAGTGACGCGGATTTCTTGCTGTTCATTGACATCAATGAATACCTCGTTGACTTCTTCATCCGTTAGTAAAAGGTCAGTAATTTGGTCTTCAACATGCTCCTGTATAGCGCGACGCAGTGGGCGAGCACCAAATGCCGGGTGGTAGCCAAGAGATGCTAGTGTTTCTTTCGCTTTATCTGTAACTTGTAGGGCGATGTTTTGTTCTTTAAGCGTTTCTTTTAATTCTTGAAGCATAAGCTCAACAATCTTAACCAGATGTTCTTGTTCAAGGTGATTAAATTCAATAATGGCATCGAAACGGTTTAAGAATTCAGGCTTAAAGTAAGCAGATAGTGAATCTAAAACAGATGCATGTCTAAGAGCTGCATTTTCAGATTCAAAGCCCACCGTAATTTTCTTTTCTCCCACACCTGCGTTACTTGTCATGATGATTACAGTATCTTTAAAGCTTACTGTACGACCTTGACTATCGGTTAAGCGTCCGTCCTCTAAGATTTGTAGGAACATATGCTGAACGTCAGGGTGCGCTTTTTCAATCTCATCTAATAAGATGATTGAATAAGGGTTACGACGTACTTTTTCAGTTAGTTGGCCAGCCTCATCATGACCTACGTATCCTGGAGGTGCGCCAATTAGTTTAGACACCGCGTGTTTCTCCATATACTCACTCATATCAAGACGAATCATCGCATCTTTTGTGCCAAACATTTCCTCTGCTAGAGTTTTTGTAAGCTCTGTCTTACCAACTCCTGTTGGACCAACAAATAAGAAAGATCCAATTGGACGATGCTTAGCTTTTAACCCAGCACGAGAGCGACGAATTGCTTTTGCAACTTTTTCTACAGCTTCGCTTTGACCAATGACTTTGTCGGAAAGGTTTGCTGACAGGTTCTTCATTTTGTGAGCTTCATTTTCTTGAAGTTTCCCAACTGGAATACCCGTTTTCTTTTCAATGATTGCTTGAATATGCTCAACGGTAACTTCAGCTTTATCTTGTTCTTGGTTTAGCTGCTTTTCAAGTTTTGCTTCTTCATCGCGAAGTTTGGCAGCCGCTTCGTACTTTTCTTCTTTTAAAGCTGTTTCTTTTTCCACAGCAATTTCTTTTAGTCGTTTATCGATATCGTCTTTGTTTGAGATACCTGCTTTTAAGTTCATTTTTGAGCCAGCTTCGTCTAATAAGTCAATGGCCTTATCAGGTAAGAAGCGGTCTTGGATGTAGCGATGTGATAAATTTACACAAGCTTTAATTGCATCTTCTGTGAAGTTGACGTTGTGATACGCTTCGTATTTGTTTTGGATGCCTTTTAAAATTTGAACGGCTTCGTCAACAGATGGTTCATGAACCATCACAGGCTGGAAACGACGTTCAAGAGCCGCATCTTTTTCAATAGCGCGGTATTCTTTCAGCGTTGTGGCACCTACGACTTGAAGTTCACCTCGCGCCAACGCTGGTTTTAGGATGTTACTTGCATCCATTGAACCTTCAGCAGAACCCGCTCCAACAAGCAAGTGGATTTCATCAATGAATACGATAACGTTTTTACGTTGTTGTAGTTCGGCGATTAGCTGCTTCATGCGCTCTTCAAACTGACCGCGAATACCCGTGTTTGCTACAAGAGCAGCGACGTCTAGTAAGTATACGTCTTTGTTCATGAGCTTTGAAGGAACGTCGCCTTCTGCAATTTTTAATGCTAAGCCTTCGACAACAGCGGTTTTACCTACACCAGGTTCACCGATTAAAACAGGGTTGTTCTTGTTACGGCGGTTTAAAATTTCAATGACGCGTTCAATTTCTTCGTCACGTCCAATAACAGGATCAATTAGTCCAGCTTTTGCAATTTGTGTTAGGTTGCGACCAAATTCATCTAAGAATCCACCCCCGTTACCTCTTTGCTGAGGAGTAGGCTGCTGAGCTGATTGATTCATGGCTTGTTCATTTGCTAATTGATTGAATAAATCATCGATGTTCATGAAGTGCCCACCTCCAAATCCAGACGGCATTTTACTTTGTTTCATTAATGATTGATAACATGTATGGCATAAACGATATTGTGATTTTTGTTGATTAGCTTGTACGTTTAAATAAATTGTTGCTTCACGTTGTTGACAGTTTTGACACATCATTTAAAAGACCTCCTTAGAATGATTAAATGAATGTAATCATTGATCAATTAGTCAATTTGACTTTGACTATATTTGACCTTTGTGAGTTCATTATACTTTGACCTTTTTTGACTTTCAAGTGTTTTGCTTACATTTTTGTTTTGGAAGTTATTTCTTATTTTAAGTAGAATATTTTGTGGTTTGTTTATTACCTTTTATATGAGATGTAGTAAGAATGC
>NZ_BCVD01000171.1 GCF_001591565.1 Priestia flexa NBRC 15715
TGCGCTACGCCACACGCTTTCCGCGGGGAGGAGTCGAGTTTTCTACGCTCCTTTCCACTCTGTTTCCAAACTGGTTTTTCCCAATCAACAAAAAGCCTGAACGATTAAAAGTTGTGAACTCTCAATTGTTCAGGTATAGTAGGGGCTGAACTACTTATGTCTCAATCTCGGCACAACACTCCACTACTTAGAGTGCTTCATTTTATCAACATATAAGTAATAACCAATTCCAGCTCCGCTAAGACCACTAGCAGCACAGATTCGCATTAAAACCACGAAAATGTCAATAAGTTCCATGTGTGACGTTTCAGTGAATCCTTCTCCTGAGTCCAATACCTCTTTATAAGGTACAAAAAACACGCCTATACAAAAGCCTAAAACAAGACCATATATAAAACCTTTTTCTACAAACTTTGCCAACCTAATCCCCTCACTTCACCCTTCCCATTATGAACACATCATGATATTCACCTGCATAGAAATGCGCTTTTTTTAGTTGCCCCTCTACTTGAAACCCTTTTTTCTCGTAGAGCTTCATTGCTTTTTCATTTGAGACATTAACCTCTAATTCTAAGCGGATCAGCCCTAAATAGTTGTCTGCAATGTCCAGTAGTGAATCCATAAGAGCACTGCCGACACCTTTTCCGTGATAGTCTGCATGAATAGAGATACCCACTACAGCAATATGACGTTGCTTTCCTGGTTTAACATGAAGACCAGCCATCCCAACCACTTTATCCTCAATCTCTGCCACCATTAAATGCGTATCATGATTCATACTGTTCATAAATTCGCTCGGTGTCTTCACACGCTCTGAAGGTACCGCTAACGTATGGCGCGCAACGGACGGCTGAATTCTAATTTCATGAATAGCCTCTGCGTCATTTGGATGTACGGGTCTAATTTTAAGATCAATCATTTCACACTCTCTCCTTCACGATATGAATAGTCTGGTTTCTTTTTCGTTTTCATCATCGTTAACCCCATGCCTCCGAAAATAAGGACAATGCCAACACTCTGTAAAATATCTGGTCTAAAGCCTGTTAGAAGCGTATCTAGTAGAATAGCTACCGCTGGATCTAAAAACACGAGAACCGAAATGACGTTTGACGATAAAAATCGTAAACTATCAAAAAACAGCAAATAGACGATACCAGTATGTATGATGCCTGTTGTAGCTACAACTATCCAGTTAATAGAAGATAGCTCAGAAAAAGAGTGAAAGCTAACGAGCGGAATCAGCATAAAGATTCCAACCAGGGTTTGTAAAAACGTTGTTGCATAAGGACTTAGCTCTCTAATCCCTTTACCTGCTAGCGTAGTGAATGCATAAAAGAACGCAGCCAAAAGCCCCCAAACCACCCCTGAAGAAAGTAAATCGCTCATTGATGTACCAGCAGTAATCCCTGAAACCAAAAGAGTACCGATAAAACAAATCCCCAGTGACATCACCGATATAAGGGTTAACTTTTCTTTATAAAGGATAGCTCCTAAAAGCAAAACAAACACCGGTGCCAAATGATAGATTGAAATAGCAACCGTAACGGACGTTTGTTCAAATGCTTTAAATAAAAATACCCAGTTTAACACAAGAAACACGCCACACACTAACGTTTGAAAAATATCTTTTTTACTCCACTTTTCTTCTTTATACTTTCCAGTTAACACCCAACAAGTGCTTAAAAATAGCGTCGCGCACATGCATCTAACAAAAACAAGCTCCACTGACTGTAAATTAGACCGCTCTGAGAAAAAGCCGATTGAACCAAAAATAACCATGGATACAATCATCTTCAGCTTAGCAGATGAAGAATTGAGAGATGCTTGATTGTGATTCATTCCTTGCACCTCCTATAAAATTGAATTTATTTTACCATAAATATCCTAACGGGACGTAACAAATCTTGAAAAAGGCTTTATTTTCTAAATAGGGTTGCTCATTGTATGTAAGCATGCTACAATTTTCACTAATAAATACGAGAGGAATGATGGATGAACAATGGATAACTAACCTAATTTTTTACATTTGAAATTTCATAATTTCAAGTCTTAAAAACTTAGGATTAGTCTGCCCATTTTTCAACCATCCCTACAAGCGCTCTGCTTATAGGCTTCTTTATGCGGGACAATAATGCGGACTCGACTAATCCTTCCAATGAAATTGGGAGGATTTTTTTATTCTCCCTGTACCGAAGGGATGATTCGATGTTAGAACTACTACAATTACAAAAATTGAAGCTTGAGTTAGATGAATACACGCTGTTTAAAGATGTAAATGTAAGTATCCAGCAAGGTGACATTATAGGTATTATCGGTAAAAACGGTGCCGGCAAATCCACCTTGCTTCGCTTACTAACTGGAGATATGAATCCAACAGATGGAAAAATTCAGCACTTTCAGCCCAACCTTTCCATTTCTATGGTCGAGCAAGAAGCAAGCTCCTACTTATTTGAAGACGTGTCATCATCAGAAGAAACGCTTTTAAGGAAATGGAACGTGCCAACCGGCAACTTTCAGCGGCTGAGCGGTGGAGAAAAATTGAAAGCCCGCCTTGCAAGAGGTTTAGCGAACTACTCTGACCTTTTATTGTTAGATGAACCAACAAATCATCTAGATGCGGACAGCACGGCGCTTTTAATCAAAGAGATAAAGAAATACCGAGGAACGATCCTTTTGGTTTCCCATGACCGCTATTTTTTAGATCAGGTCGCAACAAAAATCTGGTCTATTGAGAATCAAAAAGTTATTGCGCACAGCGGAAACTACAGCGACTATATGAAACACCGTGAACAAGCTCGCCTTACCCAGCAGCGAGAATACGAAAAGCAACAAAAAATGAAAGAGCGTATCAACAAACAAATGAAGCAACTTACCGCTTGGTCACAGTCAGGTCATGCACGATCAACAAAAGAAGAAGGTTTTAAAGAATATCACCGCGTCAAAGCCAAGCGTTTAGATTCACAGGTGAAGTCAAAACAAAAGCGTCTTGAAAAAGAGCTGGAAAAGTTTAAAACAGAAGCTCCCGCTGAGGAGTATCAGGTTCAATTTTCATTTACCTCAACCCATAAGCACGGCAACCGCTTTTTAGAAGTAAAAGAGCTGGAAAAATCATTTATAGACCGTGTCTTATTTAAAGAAGCAAACTTCACGATTCAGCACGGTGAGAAAGTAGCGATTATAGGCCCTAACGGCAGCGGGAAAACGACGCTTTTACAAATGATAATGGAGAACGAAGCGCCGACAAAAGGCGAACTATGGATTTCCCCTTCTGCTCAAATTGGGTACTTAACGCAAGAAGTATTTGACCTTCCGCTTGACCAAACCCCAAAGGAGCTTTTTCATCGAGAAACATTTGAAGCTCGAGGGCATGTTCAAAACTTAATGAAGCATTTAGGCTTTGTCGCGTCACAGTGGAACGAGCCAATTGCCAACATGAGTATGGGTGAGCGCGTGAAATGTAAGCTGATGAAGTACATTCTAGACGAAAAAGACGTGCTGATTTTAGATGAACCCACCAATCACCTTGACTTACCTTCTCGAGAACAGCTCGAAAAAACGCTAGCGCAGTACAAAGGAACGCTGCTAGTCGTTTCTCATGACCACTATTTCGTTGAAAAGGTAACTACCGTGCAGCTGGTTATTGATAATGAACGAATTAAAAAGCAGATACAAACATCAGGCGATACGCCAAGCACCATCGATGACAAAGAAAAGCTCCGCTTAACGCTTGAAACGGAGCGCCAGGAAGTACTTGGGAAACTAAGTTTTCTTACACCAAATCATAAGGGTTATGCAGAGTTGGATTTGAAGTTTGTGGAACTGACGAAGAGGATTAAAGAGCTACAATAAGCATTCACTACTATTCAATTATCCACTTTTTCTAGTAAACTTAAATGACAAGAAAAAGCGATTAGAAACTAAAGAGTCTAATCGCTTTTCTCTGTTTGAGCTATTCATTTAAGCTTCGTTTCTCACTTTATGAAATAAAGACATAATCAGCCAGATCACTGCTGGAAAGACAGTTCCTCCAATAATCATATAGGCTAGATAGGCTAGCAGGCGAGCTGAGTCATAATCACCGAATACCAAGACAAGAACTGCCATTATGACAAGAGCAGCTGGTATAATTTTCAACAAAGCAACTAAACCCTTCTTTTCCTCCACTTTCCATTTATTATTATAGGATGCGATGGCAGTCAAAGTTGCTGGAAAGGCAACAACTGTTAGCACGATACCAATCACAGTCAGCAGCGAATGTAAAACTCCAGAGCTCATCATCGTTCCCAACCACGCAAGCGCTGTGATTACTACTAATGAAATCGCGATATACCCCATGGAATTAGACAAGCTTTTATATTTTTCAACTAACGTCTCAGAGTCGCTATAAATTGCTTTTGTACCAGATTCTGCTCGAAACAAATGAATATCTCCTTCTGAAGTTACGTGAGACCACCCGGCGGATGCAAAAACATCAAAGTATTCATCTTCTTCTCCTACTTCAAGGGATCGGTAGTCTACGCTGTAGATATAGTCTGAGCTTTCTCCTTTTTCAAGCGTGTACCCCAAAAATTTAAAACCAGTAACGTGCCATCCTTTTAAAGAAAATCGGCGTAATTTTTTCATATCCTTCTCTTCAGCAAAAGCAAGGCCACCTGACATGATGTACTTGGTTTGTTTCATTCTTCATCCTCCCCCAATCCCGTTTCAGCTAGCTCAATCATCATTTTTCTAAGGGTTACATCTTCTCTAAGCACAGTTCTTCCTGCATCGGTAAGGAAATACGTTTTACGTCTTGAATCCGAAGCATCGTATAAGTAAATCCATTCTTTGTCTAACAGCTTTTTAATAATGGTATACATGGAAGCGGGCCCTATTGTAATTGTGCCCTTTGATGTTTCTTCGATTAAATTCATAATAGCATAGCCGTGCCTTGGCTTTGTTAAAGCTGCCATTATGTAAAACATTGAATCTGTTAACTGCTCTGTTTTTCCCAAATCCTCACCTCTTATATTACTTCAAGATATATCATATTACGATATAACTAAATAAAATATATCATAATGTGATATAACTGTCTAGATTGAATTTGGATTTTATTTCAAGATTAATGAAAGCAGAAAATAGGCCTTCCAAATACAAAAGTGCGTTCTCACAAGAGAGCGCACTTGAAGATTACCTTTATAAATGTTAACACTTTTATATAAAAGCAGTTTGTTTTTATTCCTCTTCTTCATCAAACCAAAAATCTAATAATACTGCGGCTATTTCTTGATTATCATATTGAACGTAAGCTGGATAGTAACCATCACCTATTCCAGCCATCGACACAACTCCACCAGGGACGATACCAGCTTCATATTCAGAAGATGCGACTGCATCGCAGCAAGCTACATAATACGTAAGACCTTCTTCATCCATATTAATCTCATGCACATTTTCCACTTCATATGTAATTGCGTCGTCTCTTCCATAAACGGATGCATCAAATATTCCTGCCGTAGCTGAATCTACTCCAACTTCTTTTCCGGTGTCAATCCAATTATCAGTCATTTTAAAATCAGTTTGCGTAGCTACTAATTTACTTATCGTAAAATCATCTTCATAGAAAACTGTTGCGGTCCACTCACCCCTTTTAGCAGGTTCTAATTGCCATGCAAAATCGTCGCTGTCGTCTACCGCACACTCAATTGGATAACACGGATCTGAGATGATAAGCTGAAGACCAGTCACATGAAAGCTACCTAATTTTTTACTATTCACCTTGTATTCCCCTAACTATTTATCTTGCTTCTAATAAAAATGGCACTATAAAAACATAGTACCATTTTTAAGTTATCTTTTTATGAATTATTAAAACTTATTAAATTAATGGCTTTTACCTTTCAGCGCTTTCACTACTTCTTTTGTTGCTTCTGCAATAAGCTTGTCGTCATACGAAGCATCTTTTTCATTACGACTTTTACTGGTTTAGACGTTTGGAGATTTGAATTCACGACATCTCTCCTTATCGAAATGTTATATTTTACTATTATGGCATAAATAGTAAAAAAAGAGTTT
>NZ_BCVD01000172.1 GCF_001591565.1 Priestia flexa NBRC 15715
TGTCTCAGTCTCCTTTAATTTAATTAACTATTGTTTTTTTACTAGTTTAGCAAGCGCTTCATAGCTTCTAACACTGACGACTCCTCAAAAGGTTTTACAATAAAATCTTTTGCACCAGCCTCAATGGCTTCAACAACCATTTTTTGTTGTCCCATCGCAGAACACATAATAATTTTTGCATTCGGATCAACTCGCTTGATGGCTTTAACCGCTTCAATTCCATTTAGCTCCGGCATTGTAATATCCATCGTTATAACATCAGGTTGAAGGTCATGAAATTTTTCGATGGCTTCTTTACCTGTTTCCGCTTCTCCAACTACGTGGTAACCAGCATTCTCCATAATACTTCTTAACGTTGCTCTCATAAACTTTGCGTCATCTACAATTAGTATTCTTGACAATTATAGCCCTCCGTCTTCCCCTATCTACCTCTGGTCTTTTCCAACGAAACGAAATAGGACTTTTTACTTATTACTTTATCAACGATTCCAACTTTTTTCAAGCCACACCACTTCGTTATCTAGAACCCTGTAAAGCCTCCAAAGATGCTCGTTGTATAAATAATAATCTTGGTCATCCAGTCAAAATATAAAATGATTCCCATTCCAATCATTGCATATCCACCAGCGGTCATCATTGCTTTCATATGACGCTTTATCCAGTTCATTTTACCTATAAAAAACGACATGATAAAAAATGGAATTGAAAACCCTAGCGAATAAGCAATCATGTAGAGCATAGCTGAGCTAGGATTAGTAGCTGCTAGAGCCATAACAGATACAAGAATAGGTCCTGTACATGGCGTCCACCCTGCAGCAAAAGCCATTCCGATAAGAGAAGAACCTAACAAACCTGTAGGTCGATTAGAAAACTGTACTTTGCGATCTTTCATTAAAAACTTCGGCTTAAAGACTCCAACTGTTACAAGCCCTAAAAACACAATGAGTATGGCCCCCACTTGACGAATTAAATCTCCATAGTTCGCAAATAAACTTCCAATAAAAGAAGTGCCAAAACCAATTGCAATAAAGATTAAACAAAAGCCTAGTAGAAAAAAGGTCGTATGTAAAAGAGCTTTGCGCTGATGTACGTTTTTCCCTTCTTTCAGATCCCCTACTGAGACACCTGTAATATACGATAAAAAAGCCGGATACAGCGGTAGACAGCATGGTGAAATAAACGATAAAAATCCTGCTCCAAATGCTAAAAATAAATTCACATCAGCCATTTCTGATTCACTCCATTTGTTTAGAATCTGTTACCATTTTGTCATCAAAATGACTCATCTATTCCTTTTCAAAAAGTGCCATTATCTTGTATAATTAGGTAAAAGTTTTATTGAGAAGGGACCAGTTCTATTGCTGAAACAAAATATATTGTTAGAGATTGAAAAGAAGCGTGAAGAGCTGATTCGGGTCGTTCGAGTTAGTGGATTAAATTCTCCCCCTGCTATTAAGCATAGTCAAGAATTAGATCATCTACTAAACATCTATAATAACACTCCTTCACAGCACTCCGACACAACTTCTACTTAAGAAGTTGTTTTTTTATATCTCTCCACCAGCCTTTCCTTGATGGTTCTGGAGTCGATACATGCTGTAATAAAGACCTTGCTTTTCTAACAGTTCTGCATGAGTACCTCTTTCTACAATTTCACCTTTATGTAGCACTAGGATAGCGTCTGCATGTTGAATAGTAGACAATCGATGAGCGATTGCCACCGTTGTCCTATTTCTCTTCATCTTCGCTAAAACAGCTTGAATAGCATCTTCTGTCTCTGTATCAATATGTGCTGTTGCTTCATCTAGAACTAGTATTTTTGGTTTACGTACCATTGTGCGAGCAAATGATAAGAGTTGACGCTGGCCGCTTGACAATGTTGCCCCCCTTTCAACAAGCACTTCATTATAGCTTTTCGGTAAATCTTCAATAAAAGGTGTTGCCTGTACGAATCTCAGCGCTTCTCGTACATCTTCTTCTAAAATTAAAGGATCATGAAGAGAGATATTTGCTTTAACCGTATCAGCAAAAATAAATGAATCTTGTAATACCAAACCAATTCTTCTTCTAATTTCTTCTTCACTATACGTTTGAAGGGGCTGACCATCAATTAGGATTTCACCTTGCTTTGGCGTATAAAATCCTAGAAGAAGATTAATGATTGAGCTTTTACCACTGCCTGTATGTCCCACTAACGCTACCGTTTGACCTTCTTTTATTAAAAAGGAAATATTTGATAGAACGTTTGTCTTTCCATCATAAGAAAAGGTAACTCCTCTAAATTCTATCATACCTCGTTTAATTGTAGCTTGTGAGTCTTTCATAAAAGACGGTACTTTTTCACCTTCGTCCATTAATTCAAATACTCGCTTTGAAGCGACCATGGCTTGTTGGTACATTGAAAGGCGCTGCATCATTTCATTAACTGGCTGAAAAAAGCGCTCCAAATAGTTTACAAAAGCATATAACACCCCCACTTCTACTGGGCTATCTAAAACTGATATACCAAAGTAGCTAAGTACGCCAATAATTGCAAGAACATATAATACATCAACTGCTGGCCTTAAAAGTAAGCCGTCTAACTTTAAATTACGTACACCAGCTTGGTAATGTGATTCGTTAATATCTCCAAATTCACGTCTTAGACGCTTTTCTTGTCTAAATACCTGAACAATCCCCATACCTTGTAACGATTCGTGAATCTTTGCATTGAGCTGGCTGAGCTTTTCTCTTAACTGTGCATAATAAATCCCACTAAAATGCTGATATGTTTTCATTAATACGAAAATGAATGGTAAAAGCGCTAAGCAATAAAGTGCTAACTTCATATCTAAAATGAACATGGCTATAAAAATACCAATTAAAAAGACACCATTTTGAATAAATACCGCAATCACTTCGACAAACATTTCCTTAATTGCTTCCGTGTCGTTTGTGATTCGTGAAACTAGACTACCCGTTGGCGTTCGGTCAAAGTAGCGGAGCCCAAGCTTATGTACATGTGAAAACACGTCAATTCTTATTTGCTGAATAATGTTTAAAGCAATTCCCTGAAACTTGAGCTGCTGAAAGTATTGAATAACGACCTTGACCATGTTCAAACTTATATAGCCAACTCCTAATAAAAGGAGCGGCTCTACAGGAAAGTAACGCTCTGTTAAATACGTATCAATAAACACTTTAATAAGCATGGGACCTAATAAATCCGCTGTGGTGGCCACCAACAATAAACAAAATGCAAGCGCAAAGGATTTGCGATGGGGAACTGCGTATCTTACTAACCGCCTTAATACTTGTTTATTTTTCATGATATTCATAGCCTCCAGCTTCCACAATCTCTTCTAGCTGCTGCCTTGTATACATCTCTTGATACCACCCGTGTTCTTTTAAAAGTTCTTCATGCCTTCCCCGCTGAATGATTCGACCACCTTTAATGACCAAAATCAAATCTGCATGTGCAACTGCACTCAGGCGATGAGTAGTAATAACCGTTGTTTTATTGCGGCGGTGCTGCTTTAAAGATTTCAAAATAAGGGCTTCAGTTTTCCCATCAACTGCTGAAAGCGAGTCATCTAAAAAAAGCATTTGAGGATCTTGTAATAGTGCACGCGCAATCGACAATCGTTGTTTTTGTCCACCTGATAAAGAAACCCCTTTTTCTCCTACAATGGTTTCATATCCATCTGTAAAGCACGTGATATCTTCATGAACATGTGCCAATTGTGCCACTCGCTCTATATCCGAATGGGAAGCATTTTGGTTTGAAAAGGCAATATTTTCTCCTACTGTCGTTGAAAATAAGAAATGATCCTGGGGAACGTAACCAATACTATTATATAAAGAATCAAAGCTATAAGATTTAATGCTATGTTGATCAAAATAAATATCTCCAACCGTTAAATCGAATTCACGAATAAGAAGCTTTAGTAAAGTTGTTTTTCCAGCTCCTGTTTTTCCTACAATTCCAAGCGTTTGGCCTTCCTGTAAGGAAAAGTGAATATCTTTAAGAGCTGCTTCATCTGTACCCGGATACACAAAGCGGTCAATTTGTACCGTAATCGCTCCATTAGGGCGTTTTGTAATAGGTTTCTCACTTTCAACAATCTCATTTTTTTCTTGTAGTAGAGCAAAAACTCGATCATATGAAGCCCTTCCTCTTTCTACGATATTGAAAAGCCAACCAAACGCTAGCATCGGCCACACTAACAACCCAAGGTACGTAGTAAATGTAACTAGTTCTCCTAACGTGATCTCATTGCTTACGACCATTCGTGATCCAAAAATAAGAGCAAATAAAAAAGACCAGCTCACAATAAAAGAAATCGTAGGGTCAAATAAAGAATCAATTCTCGCTACTTTCATATTCTTTTGAACAACATCAGCTGATTGTCTCGTAAACATATCGACTTCTGAGGTTTCTTTTCCAAACGTTTTTACAACTTTTACACCCGTTATACTTTCTTGCACCTTATCGTTTAATGAAGAAAAAGCCGCTTGTGCTTCTCCAAACCGTTGATGTAACATTGTGCCATATTTATTCGTTAGCCAGGCCATTAAAGGCATGGGTAATAAGCTAATTAGCGTTAGCTTCCAGCTGATTGTTACAGCCATTGTTATTAAAACAACACTGCCCGTAATAACAGAATCCGCAAATGTTAAAACGCCAATTCCCGCTGTTTGTTGAATAGCTTGAATATCATTCGTTGCGTGAGCCATCAGGTCACCCGTACGTTTACTTTGATAAAATGTTTGATTCATTTTCGTGAAGTGTTCATACAACGTATTGCGCATTTGTCGTGCCAGCTTAACAGCAGCACCAAAAATCATAACTCGCCATATGTATCTCATACCATATGAGCCGACAGCGGCTGCCCCTAACAAGAGCACCATCTGAAGGAGCTTTTCTTTTGATAAACTTCCTTTTTCAATAGCATCAACTGCCCACCCAATAACACGAGGTGGCACTAGCTGAAGTAAAGCAACCGCTATCAAAAGTAAAATCCCTATGATATACGCTCTCTTTTCTTGCTTAAAAAACCATCCCAAATCACGAAATATATTCATAACCCCACCACCACCCCTGTTTTTTCTATATTTTCTAACAATTCAAATATTATATCGCTTACATATTTTAACACAATCACATACTATCGTCAGTACATACTTATATTATATACGCGTAAGCAGTTAAAGCTCTTTATAACGCAACGATATTTGCGTTATCCCTTTCCCTCTTACAAATACTTAGTGTACAAAAAAGACACCCTTTAAGCTGAGAGTGTCTGTCCAATTAACCGTTATTTAATTTGGCTGTTCATCGCTTTCATCATTTGGTTAATCTTCTTCTGTGATGGTTTCATGCCCATTTGCATCATCATCATTTTTAACATTTGTTCATTAATTGGTGGATTTTTCTTAAAGTAGCTCATCATGTATTTACGAGCAATGAAAAATCCTAGCGCTACCCCAGCAAGCAATGCTAGAATACCAACTAGAATATATGGCCACATACTACAACTTCCTCCTTCGTGTTGTCTACCTTACAGTGTACTAAATCATTCGCCAATATACAATATTTCCAGACTAATTTCCTTAAATAATTACACATATTTTCTTGTTTTAACAGGCCTTAGCCATCCGTACTCTTCTGTCCCGTAATTAATTGCTAGATAGCACGCATCAAGCTTTCGCAGCACTTCAAAGAAAGCGGTCTCTGCATCAACATTTCCATCTCCTTCAATCGTTATACATCGACTATTTATTTTCAGCGAAGCCCGGCTTTTTTTGTGTGGGTATTCTAAAACAAAATGATCATTGTGTATAAAGAAGTGAGGGTATTGAGAAAATATTTGAAGTATCGCGCGCTGAATATATGAAATAGCAAGGGGTCTTGTAATGTATTCAACCTGCTTTTGAAGATATTGATCTTCTAAT
>NZ_BCVD01000173.1 GCF_001591565.1 Priestia flexa NBRC 15715
TTTTGTTTTGAAAAAAGTTAAATCATTGTGCACTCTTTCTTTGTAAGAATGCGAGACAAGCGCATATTTATCAAAAAATGCGAAAAAAGTTCTATCACTTCCTCCTGACAGCTTGTATATATTGGTAAAGTAATCGTTTGAGTGTTCTAGTAAAATTCAAATGATTCCATGACTAACAAGGAGGAAAAAAAAGATGTGGTGTTATAGCTATTACCGTCTCAAAAAGAAAATTAAGAGATTGTTATTTTCAAGAAGGTTTGGTACTTTCATTGAAAATAATACAAAAAAAGCAGTAGAAGAGGTTATTTATTCTCAGCGATTTCGAGACTACTTTATTCAGCTTGTAAGAGAAGCGGATGTTTCGCCTTTTAAAGAAATTGCGCTTCAATATTTACATGAAGAGATTGTCGTTTCAACAGTTGCGGGTCCTTTGCAAGGTACGGTTGCTGAAGTAGGCGATGATTATTTAAGGCTAACTGAAAGTGCCACTTCCAGCATTTTGTTACCATTTACCAGCATCATTACAATTCAAAAAGTTTAAAGAGAGGAGAGGAAAAGATGTTTCAAGACGCATTAAGAGAAAGCATTGGTTCATTTGTGCAAATCATTACCCCAATTGATATTATTAGCGGTACATTAATTGCAGTATTTGAAGCTTCAATTGTTGTTCGTACATCAAGCTCATATGGAGAGCCTACTGATGTCACAATACCTTTTGCATCTGTCACATACATTCGTATTATTAGTGGAGATGAATAAAATGAACGTATCCGTTATCATTCCAGCATGTAATGAAGAAGAGTCATTGCAAAGTGTGATTCAGGCAATAAAAAAGATAGCACCTTTTGAAATCATTGTTGTTGTAAATGGGGCCACTGATAATACAGCTTTAATTGCAAAACAAGAAGGGTGTAAAGTGTTAACGTACGAAGAGAAGCTTGGGATTAACATTGGTCGAGCAATTGGAGCAAAAAAAGCAAAGGGGGATATCCTTGTATTTCTAGACGGAGATATCGTTGTACCCTTTGAAGAACTAAACCAGTATGTGCAAGCAATTAAAGATGGCCATGACCTTGCATTGAATGACTTGGAATGGACAATGAAGCGAAAAATTCGTCCTCACGTAGTGGCTGTCTCAAAATATATGCTTAATTTAAGCTTAAAAAGACCAGATTTAACAGTTCAAGCAGTTACCGCAATTCCACATGCTATAAAGCGCTCAGCAGCTGAAGAAATCGGCTTTGAGAATTTAGCGCATCCCCCATTAATGCAGACACTTGCTATTTTAAAAGGAATGTCTGTTGTATATCCTTGTTCCACAGATGTTATTTATACCAACCGTATTCGTAATACCCACAAGACGCTTGTTCCTAATTCTCCGTTTCCCTTTTCAACCGAATCAATTTTAGCTGATCATTTAAAAGCTTTTTCTCACTTAATTCATCAGAAAGGAGTAAGGGGAGGACTTACGGATGGAAATCGTAACCGTACGATTGTATCAGAATATACACCCACTCTCCTGAAAAAAGAGAGATGTAAAACAAGTGCGATTATTCCAGTTGGAGAAGAAAGAGAAACGATTCATCTTGTTATTCAAGAAGTGCAAAAAGCAGGTGTTGAAGAAATTATTGTGGTAGCAAATGGGTCAGATGAAATAACGATTTCAAGAGCACGTGAAGCAGGCGCAACGGTACTTGTGTATCCAAATAGGCTTGGACATAATGTTCCAAGAGCAATTGGAGCAATGTATAGTTCAGGTGATATTTGCTTGTTTATTGACGGTGATATCGTTATTTCTGCTGAAAATCTTCAACATTTCATCCGTGCAGCTGAAAATGGAGTTGATGTTGCGCTCAATAATTTGGAGTGTTTATTAGATCAAGTCCATCCTCTACATTCTGTTAGTGCTGCAAAGTATTTTTTAAATGCTATTAGTAAGCGTCCAGATTTAACCATTAACACAACAACTGCAATTCCTCACGCAATAAAAAGAGAAGTAATAGAGAAAATCGGGTACGAATCGCTCATCATTCCTCCTTTATTTCATTTGAAAAGTTTGTTAGCAGGTTTTACGGTTAAGGCGATTCATTTTGTAGACGTAGCGCGCACCAATCGCATTCGAAAAGAGCACTTAAAGACAACAGGATTGCCTCAATCAACGGAAAGGATTTTAGGAGATCATATTGAAGCAATTGCTTATCTACTCAATCAAACAACGGAAAGAGGTCTCTTTTTAAAAGATACAAGAAGACATGACATTTTGTCTGAGGTGATGCGTGATGAAAACTAAAAAAGTAGCAGTATTAGGACTTGGATACGTGGGATTACCCTTAGCATTATTGGTTGCTAAAAAAGGTTTTGATGTGATAGGTCTTGATGTTGATCGTAGCAAAGTGAACCTACTTCATCAAGGGAAAAGCTATATTCCAGATGTATCAAATGAGGAGATTAAAAGAGAAAAGAAATTTAAAGCTCAATGTTTACAAGACGGAATTGAAGAGTTTAAACAGTGTGAATATGTAATTGTGACGGTTCCAACACCAATTAACGATCAGCACGAACCAGACTTAACAGCAATGATTAAGGCTTCAGAGTTTTTGCAAAAGGAAATGGTTGCCGGACAAACAGTAATCTATGAGAGTTCAACTTATCCAGGTACGTTAGAAGAAATTGTTTTACCAATTCTTTTAAAATCAAAGCTACAAGTAGGAAGCGACTTTTATCTCGCTTATTCTCCTGAAAGAGTAGACCCAGCAAATACGCACTATCACATTGAGCAAATCCCTAAAGTGATTAGTGGATATACGGAAAGCTGCTTACAAAAAATTAGCGAATTTTATGGTAGCATCTTTCAAAAAGTAGTTCCTGTTTCGTCACCAAACGTGGCTGAAATGTGTAAACTATTTGAAAATATTCAACGGTTAGTTAATATTTCTCTTGTGAACGAAACAAATGTATTATGTGAACAGCTGAACATTGACTTTTATGAAGTACTTGAAGCAGCAGCAACGAAACCATTTGGATTTACTCCTTATTATCCCGGACCTGGAATTGGTGGGCACTGTATTCCTGTTGACCCACTTTACTTTGTATGGAAGCTCAAACAGGCTGGTTTAAAAAGTGAACTCATTCAAGCAGCTCATGAAATAAATGAACAAATGACTGAACATGTTGTGACACTCGTTGAAAAGCAGCTTGATAAGAATGAGAAAAATGTTTTGGTCATTGGCATCGCGTATAAACGGGATGTAAACGATGTACGGGAGTCACCAGCATTGCCTATATGCAACCAGCTAATTACAAGAGGGTATAATCTATCATATCATGATCCATATATCGACACTTTTACGCTAAATGGTTGCAACATTAAGTCTGTAGAGCTTACTAAACAAGCGGTGCAAACAGCCAATGTAGTCTTAATCTTAACCGACCATCAAAACATTGATTGGTCACTTGTGAAAACTGCCGCGAAAATAGTGGATACAAGGGGAGTATTAAGGCGTTAAAAAGGAGGGCGTAATGTGAAGAAGCTTTCAATCATTCTAATTGTTCAAAATGATGAAGCGACAATCAGGCAAGTCATTCGCAGTACTCGCTGTTTAAATCCTCATGAAGTGATTGTCTTAGCCAAGCAGTCAATGGATGGATCGGTTTTAATTGCAAAAGAAGAAGGCTGTATTGTGAAAATAGAGAATGGTGAAGAAACAGCACATGAATTGCGAATGAAAATAACTCGCATGTGTAAGGGAGACGCCTTTTTATATTTAGACAGCGATTATATAATCTCAGAGAAACAAGTAAAACAATTTGTTCAACCACTTTTATTTAGTCATTGTGATGTGGTTTTAAACAAATGGGATGAAGCATTTCAGCATGATTTTGGAAGGTTTGAAGTCATGTGGAGCAGGGTTCTACATGATATGTGTAATAAACCTCATTATACCAATGCTTATCTTTCTCCTCCATATGCATTTACTAAGGAAGTATATAGTCAATTATCCTCTGCTGCTTGTACAAATCCTCTCGCTTTATTTGTTGAACTACAAACGAACTCCTTCCGAACAAGCCATCACCTTTCCATTACAACTTTTGGAGAAGGGAAGTTTGCTCCTGGTGCTTTTGAAAACAAACGAGCTGAATATAAAGAAAGATATAAGGAGCTCTTGGACAATTATATAGCTAAAACAGAAGCTGTTTCAAAAGCTATGAACAGAACGGATGCTTATCAGCCGTATGAAAACATTAGCAAAGGGTTGGGAAAACTTTCCTCTTTTTATAAAGGAAAGCAGCTATCAGTTGTCATACCAGTAAAAAATGAAGCGAAAACGCTACAAGAAGTGATCAAAGAGGTTCGGAAGCTTGAGCCTCTTGAAGTTATAGTTATTGTGAACGGCTCTACGGATGAGTCAGAACAAATTGCCAAAAATATGGGAGCGAAAACAATTGTTTATAAGAATGCGTTAGGGCATGATGTAGGTCGAACGATAGGTGCCGAGGTTGCAAAGGGAGACATTATTTTATTTGTAGATGGAGATTTTAGTATTAAGGCTTATGATTTATACCCCTTTGCAAGAGCAATAGCAGATGGCTTAGATGTAGCTTTAAATAAAAGTGAAGATGAAAAAAGCTTATCTCATAGTGTGCAGGCTTGGAAATTTCTATTAAATGAAATGAACGACAGAGGAGATTTATGGATGAGCTCGCTAACTGCAGTTCCGCATGCGATTAGCAAACAAGCGATAAATAAGATTGGTGCTCACATTCTCTCTAGTCCTCCTATGGCGATGTTGAAGTGCTTTCAAAATCAATTAAGCATAGCTTCTGTTCATGACGTTAACGTAAATAAACAGAATCGTTTTCGATTTCATGAGTATCTTCCAACAAATGTAATTAACTCAACGGCAGAGCTTATTATTAAAGAGTATATGAGAGCTTTTTATTTAAGTTGATAGCAAAAATAAACCTACTTACTAATAAAATGTAAGTGGTTTATTTTTTGTTACATAATTATAATATAAAAATAACTTGTAATTATATATATATTGCTACTAAAATAGTGATAGAGGATACATAAAAGGAGGAACTAACATGAAGAGTTATACAATTGGTACATTCTTTATACGTGTTGTATTAGGGTTAACATTTTTTATTCATGGCCTAAGTAAATTTCAAGGCGGAATTGACGGAACTGTAGGTTTTTTTGAAAGCATTGGTATCCCTGGTTTCATGGCTTATGTAGTAGCAATTATAGAACTAATTGGTGGAGTTGCTGTTATTGTTGGACTAGGCACACGAATTGTTGCAGCATTGTTTGTTTTTGTTATGCTAGGAGCTATTTTTACAGCAAAACTGGGAGCGCCATTTGTGGGAGGATATGAGTTAGATATTGCACTTCTAGCTATGTCTTTACATCTTGTCTTTGCAGGAAGTGGAGCATTATCTTTGGATCAGCTCTTGAGGAAAGATGAAAGCTACTTGTAAAAGAAGGGGCGCAGTTCAAGGGTGTGCTTCTTTACTATAAGAAAACGTTAATCGTTTTCAATTTAACATGGTAATATTTTTATCACTAAATGGTATTGAAAATTCGTGAAAAAAGAGTAGAATGTAGGAATATCCTTTTTAAAAAAGGGTATAGAGAAAAGCAGGCGCTTAACCGGGATGAACAGCGTATATTTCAAAGTAGAAAAGGAGATGTTCATATGCCAATCATTCTAAAAGATGTTGTAGTGGGGTTTTTCTCAATGGCCGCTGCAGGTCTATTCGCTTTTCAAGGAATCGAAGTTGTGTCAGCAGTTGTAGACCTAGTACAATCTTGGAAACAAAACTAACATTCAATTATAAGAGAAAGAGACTGAGACA
>NZ_BCVD01000174.1 GCF_001591565.1 Priestia flexa NBRC 15715
ATTAATTTTATGTAAAAAATTTTAATATTTTTTAAAAAATATTGATTTTTTCTATTTGTTGCATGTAAGCATGTCTAACAACCTCATATTTCAATATTTATTTATTAAAGACAAACAAATAATTAATTTTAAAAAATAACATTCGTATTTTACCTAACAAAATATGATAACACATTTTTTTATAATACCTTTTTATAAAAAAATAACAGCATTTATGACAAAAAAAGACGTAGGGCATATGCTCTACGTCTTCTCTAACCATTTAATTATGTTCCAACATCTTCGTTTTGTTGTGAAACAAGTACTGCTCGAGGTTTACTACCTTCATAAGGTCCGACAACTCCACGTTCTTCCATTGCATCAATCAGGCGAGCTGCGCGATTATACCCAATTCTAAAGCGCCTTTGTAGCATTGAAACAGATGCTGTTTGCATTTCTGCTACAAGCTGAACTGCCTCATCATACAATTCATCCGCTACTTCTTCCACTTGTTCTGGCGCGTCTGTTGGAATCATTTCTTCCTGGTATTGCGCTTTTTGCTGAGCAATAACGAAATCAACCACTTCTTCAACTTCTTCATCAGATAGAAATGCTCCCTGTACACGTACTGGCTTAGAAGCTCCGACCGGCATAAACAGCATATCTCCACGGCCTAACAACTTCTCGGCTCCTCCCATATCTAAAATGGTACGAGAATCGGTTTGAGAGGATACGCTAAACGCAATTCGAGACGGAATATTCGCTTTAATAACCCCTGTAATAACGTCAACAGACGGCCTTTGTGTTGCAATAATTAAATGAATTCCTGCTGCACGCGCCATCTGTGCTAAACGAGTAATCGAATCTTCAACGTCTGATGAAGCAACCATCATTAAGTCAGCTAACTCATCGACAATAACAACAATGTAAGGTAGTGTCGGTTGCTTAGCATCCGAGTCATCATTGTGGCGCTTCACAAGATCATTATAGCCTTCAATGTTTCTTGTACCACTGTGTGAAAAGAGCTCATAGCGGCGCTCCATTTCGCTTACGACTTTCTTTAAAGCTTGAGATGCTTTCTTTGGATCAGTAACAACGGGTGCCAGTAGATGTGGAATACCATTATACATATTAAGTTCCACCATTTTAGGGTCAATCATCATGAGCTTGACTTCATGGGGCTTCGTTCTCATTAAAATACTAATGATAATTCCGTTAATACAAACACTTTTACCGCTTCCTGTCGCTCCGGCAACAAGCATATGAGGCATTTTATTTAATTCCGCTAAGACAGCGTCGCCAGATATATCTCTTCCCAGCCCCACTAGCAGCTTTTTATCAGGATCCATTTTGTCTTTGGATTCCAAGACTTCACGAAGCGAAACCATTGCTACCTCTTCATTAGGGACTTCAATACCTACTGCTGATTTACCTGGAATAGGCGCTTCAATTCGAATATCTTTCGCAGCAAGAGCTAAAGCTAAGTCATCGCTTAAATTTACGATTTTACTTACTTTCACCCCAACATCCGGATATACTTCATATTTGGTAACAGCAGGTCCTAAATGAACCTTGGCAACCGTGGCTTTTACACCAAAGCTTTGAAACGTTTTTTCTAGTTTTTCAGCATTTTTATAAATATTCTTCTTCTCTTTTGCTTGATTACTTTTCTTCGGCATTGTTAACAATCGGATAGGTGGAAGTTCATATTCCATGTTTTCAGCTTCCACAAATGAAATAACAGGCGCCTTTTCTTCTTGTTGAGCTGGGCTTTCTTTCTTTTCCACTGGTTGAACAGGCTTAACTGTTGGCTGTGGCTGAGGGTCTGGCTGAGCCTGAACAGACGCTGGAAGTGAATCAGCTTCTTCTTCATAATCAAAGTGCTCAATAATTGGAGGCTGCTTTGCAATGACAGGTGTTTCTACTTCCTGTTCATCACTCTCCTCCTCTTCTTCCACAGCTGGTTTACGCTTTTTCTTCCCTTTAGATGTTTGCTTCTTTTTAGAAGCCCAATTTGTAATATCTTCCCAACCCTCTTTTAATTCCGTGACTAAAAAGCGGACAATTGGCGTTAATACCTTTCGAAGCGTTTCGTGTAAAGAACGTCCCGTAATTAATAACACGCCAATCACAATTAAGAGGGAAGCAATGAGCTCAGTTCCTAAACTGTCAAATAAATAATAGAACATCGCAAACATAACGGCTCCAACCATTCCTCCACCTAAATCACTGCGATTTACTTCCCCAGTTGCTTCTAGCATGTATAAATCCCATGTATTTAAAATGACTGAAGGATCAGTAAAAGTACCATTCTTAGAAAGGTTTTCAAATAGCGTGACGTGACTAAATAATAAAATTGCTAAAATAATTAAATATGTACCAACTAGTTGCCTTGTTATAAACGGTGGCAGTGCCCTTTTCCAAATAATATAGCCTGACAGCACAAGCAAACCGATTAGCATAAGCATGTACCACTCACCAATAAAAAGGCGAACAAGCAGCACAAGCGCCTGACCAACCGCACCAAGCCCTGCCATCGCAATTAATGTAATAGCTAATAATAATAAGCCTATGAGTTCAAATCGGACAATGCGTTTCCATTCTTCTTTCTTAAATTTTCCTCTTCGCTTTTTCTTTGCCATGTTCTCACTCCAATCAACGTCTTCCTATGTTGATTTTCTTATTCATATAAACTGAACAAAAAAGCAGCCATTACTCGGCTGCAACATACTCATTTATTATTATACCATATAGTTTTAGTAAAATTATACTCAAATCCTTACGACAGAATTTGACCAGGATAATATTTTTTGTCTAAATAATGCTGAGGGTCTGTGCTTAAAATACGGACAATTTGCTGTTGATTGTATTCGTTTTCTTCTACAAGCATGGAAATGCCATTATACTGCATCATTTTCTGTTTTGGAAGCTCGGCTTGTGTTGTATCGGGATAAATTAGCTCTTGGGGCATCATTGTATACAAAATCATTGCAATAACTGGTTCTCCTGTTGATGTTGACCCTTCTGTTCAATAAGCTCATTAAGCTTTTTAATAGCTTGACCTACCCCGCCAACTTCATCAATTAATCCGTATTCAACTGCATCGGCTCCCACAACATTTGTTCCAATGTCTCGTGTTAGATTACCTTTTGAAAACATAAGCTCTTTAAATTTTTCTTCGGTAATATTTGAATGATGCGTAACGAAATTGACCACCCGTTCCTGCATTTTATCTAAGTATTCAAATGTTTGAGGTACGCCAATAACTAAGCCTGTCAAACGGATTGGGTGTATTGTCATTGTAGCAGTGCCAGCAATAAAGGAATAATGAGTGGATACTGCAATTGGGACTCCAATTGAATGTCCTCCTCCAAGCACAATTGATACTGACGGTTTTGAAAGAGAAGCAATCATTTCAGCAATTGCTAAACCAGCTTCTACGTCTCCACCTACCGTATTTAAAATAATTAATAAACCCTCAATGTTAGGGTTTTGCTCAATCGCTACAATTTGTGGAATAACATGCTCGTATTTTGTCGTTTTATTTTGAGGCGGTAGCTGCATATGCCCTTCTACTTGCCCTACAATTGTTAAACAGTGAATCTTTGAATCCTGTGGCATCTGTGCAACGTTTGTTTGTCCTAGCTGCTGAATTTTATCCAAAATACCACCTTTAGTATTCTCTTCACCTTTTTCAGGTTGCTGTGGTGCTGTTTCCGAAGAATTCATTTCATTGGGTTCAAACATCATTTTGCTCCTTTCCAACAATAATATTGTTAGTATGAGCTTTTCTTTTTTATTAAATCCATCGCTTTTACAATTCATACTGTTTCTTAATAAAAAGAGTCCAAATGCTTCTTTTTCAAAGGCGAACTCTGACTGTTCTAAACGAGTTAGGTTGAAAGTACAAGTTTACTCCATTGCGCTGCAGCCACTCACTTTCCACTCTTTTTTAAACTTGTTTTCCTACTCACCAAAAAAATCCGAGCTATTGAGAGTTAACTCTCAATAGCTCGGATATGTCATTAGCTTTTACCTTCCAGCCTCTTAACTCTTATATTTCCATGATAATTGGTAAAATCATCGGTTTACGTCTTGTTTTTTCATATAAAAACTGATTTAACGCTTCGCGCATTTTTAATTTTAAAGATGACCATTCAATCACTTTTTCTTCCATGCACTTTGCTAAAATCTCTTCAACCACTTTTCCTGCCTCTGTAAGTAGAGCTTCCGATTCTCTTACATACACAAACCCTCGAGAAATAATTTCCGGTCCTGCCACAACAGTACGCTGCTTCTTATTGATTGTAACCACCACTGTTAAAATTCCATCTTGTGATAGCAAGCGACGATCACGTAAGACAATATTACCAATGTCACCCACACCTAGTCCATCTATTAACGTATTTCCTGCATAGATACGTCCTGATGGCTGCATGCGACCGTCTTTATACTCAATTACATCACCTTTATCAAGTACAAAAATTTCATCATCACCTAAGCCTATTTCCTTTGCAATTTTTTCATGTGATTTTTGCATACGATATTCGCCGTTTACAGGGATTAAGTATTTAGGATTCATTAAATTCAACATGAATTTTAGTTCTTCTTGACTGCCATGCCCAGAAGCGTGAACTTGCTTTTGGCTATGAACGACGTTTGCTCCTAAGCGACTAATAATGTCGATTACTTTTGCAAAGATTACTTCATGGCCCGGAATTGGTGTTGCAGCAATTAGCACCGTGTCGTCTTTTTTCACTTGAATAAATTTATGAGATTGTTTGGCCATGCGATGTAATGCTGCCATTGGCTCTCCTTGATGCCCTGTCGTTAGCACAACCGTTTCGTGCTCAGAAATATCGCGAAGCTTTTGCACAGGGACAATTAAATCTTCGGGTATTGATAAGTGTCCAAGTTCCACTGCGATTTCAATTGTTTTCATCATACTTTTTCCAACTACAACTAGCTTGCGATTGGTTTCATACACTGCCTGAATTACCTGCTGAATCCGCTGAATGTTTGAGCTATATGTCGCTACAATAATTCGTCCTTTTGTATGATGGAACAGCGAAGCAATCTCTTGACCAATTACAGCTTCAGATGTTGTATATCCAGGCTTTTCAGCATTGATACTATCAGATAGCAAGCACAATACTCCTTGCTCACCAATCATCGCCATTTTTCCAATATCAGGTTTTTTTGACAAACGATTTTGATCGAAAATAAAGTCTCCTGTATGTACGATTGCGCCATGTGAAGTATGCAAACAAATGCCTACTGAGTCAGGAATACTGTGGTTTGTTCGGAAAAATGAAACGCTTACGTTCTCAAACGAAAGACGTGTCGATGAGCTGATAACGTTTAACAATGAGAAACTATTTAGTCCAACCTCTTTCATTCTTTCTTTTACTAACGCAAGGGTAAATTCCGTTCCATATACGGGCACTTCAAGTTTTTTTGAAATAAATGGAATAGCACCAATTTGTTCTTCGTGACCATGCGTTAAGAAAATAGCTTTTACACGTTCCTTATTTTCAATTAAATACGAAATATCAGGAATCACCATATCAATTCCAAGCATATCCCCGCCTGGAACCTTTGCTCCTGCATCTAGTACATAGATATCGTCGTTCACCTCAACGATGTACATATTTTTACCGATTTCTCCTATACCACCCAAAGCTGAAATTTTAATATTTTCTGTCTTTTTATTCAATTCCGTTTCCTCC
This sequence comes from Priestia flexa NBRC 15715, assembly GCF_001591565.1. GTDB lineage: Bacteria > Bacillota > Bacilli > Bacillales > Bacillaceae_H > Priestia > Priestia flexa. Next base: position 5,709 of record NZ_BCVD01000174.1, read on the forward strand.
CAAAATCATAGACCCGTCCATAATCTCATTTGTCTTCATTATAACTGATGACAGAATTGGAATACAAGAAATTTCATCCATGCTTTTCTAATGAATAAAAAAAGCCCCCTGCATTCTTTTACGAAGGGACTGACCCC
>NZ_BCVD01000175.1 GCF_001591565.1 Priestia flexa NBRC 15715
TGTCTCAGTCTCTTTTTCGTTACGCTGATTGATTATATTCTTCAAACTCACTTTGCGTTTTCTCGTTCGGAGCAGGTGTTAATAAGCTTACTACTACAATTCCAACTAAGCTAATTAAGAAACCCGGAATCATTTCGTATAATAAATCCGATAATCCAGGGATTTTTGTCCATACAACAACCGTCACGGCACCAAGCACCATACCTGCTAGCGCTCCCCATTTGTTCATTCGCTTCCAATAAAGGCTCAATAAGATAACAGGGCCAAAAGCAGCTCCAAATCCAGCCCATGCATAGCCGACTAACGATAAGATTGTACCACTTTTATTAAATGCAATCATGACACCAATGATGGATACAAGAAGTACAAATCCACGTCCAATCAACATTAGTTCTTTATCACTTGCTGATCGGCGGAAAAATGTTTTGTACAAATCTTCTGTCAATGAGCTCGAAGTTACAAGAAGTTGTGATGAAATGGTACTCATTACGGCTGCTAATAATGCTGCTAATAAGAACCCTGTAATAATTGGGTGGAATAAAATTGTGCTTAACCCGATAAATACTGTTTCCGGGTCAGCAATTTCTAGACCTTGATTCGTGTAATAAGCTAAACCGACAAACCCTGTCAGCATGGCTCCAACGACTGAAACAAGCATCCAGCTCATTCCAATACGACGAGCAGGCTTGATTTCTTTTACAGATGAGATAGCCATAAATCGCACGATAATATGTGGTTGGCCAAAATAACCTAACCCCCAGGCAAACAGCGAGATGATACCTAAGAAGCTTGTGCCACTAAAAATATTGAATAAGTCCGTATCAATGTTTCGAACCTCACTCATTGCCGGACCAAATCCACCCATCTGTGTAAGAACTACAACTGGCACAAGGATTAAAGCAACAAACATTATAATTCCTTGAACGAAATCGGTCCAACTAACGGCTAAAAAGCCACCAAACAATGTATAAGCTACGACTACTCCAGCTACAACCCATAAGCCTATCTCGTAGTCTAGATTCAGCGTTGTTTCAAAAAGAACGCCTCCTGATACGATTCCTGATGAAACGTAAAAAGTAAAAAATAGAATAATAACAATAGCCGAAATCATACGTAGCATTTTGGAATCATCGTTAAAGCGATTTTCTAAAAACGCTGGAATGGTCATTGAATTATTAGCCACTTCTGTATACTTACGAAGACGAGGTGCAACAAAAAGCCAGTTAGCATATGCACCTAACGTAAGCCCAATTACAATCCACGAAGCGCTTACCCCCTGAACAAACATAGCACCAGGCAACCCCATCATCAACCATCCACTCATATCTGAAGCTCCTGCACTTAAAGCCGTTACGCCTGGGCCTAGCGAGCGTCCTCCCAATACATAGTCTGATAGATTAGAAGTCCTTCGGTACGCATAATAACCAATTAACAACATACCGATCATGTATACCACAATGGAACTTAACAGCTGAATCTCCATCAAATCTCTCCTCTCAAATTTGCATAGAAATAATATACTAGATTTTAATTCAGAAGTAACCAAAAATTTTATGATAAAAAAATAATCAGAAAGGGCACAGTGCCCCTCTGATTAAATCCATTTAAATCTTTCTAGCTGTCATTTTCCCTTGTGTAAATAGAAGTAGATAGTCATAGCCACCCGCTTTAGAGTCCGTTCCTGACATATTGAAACCACCAAAAGGATGTACTCCTACCAACGCACCCGTACATTTTTTGTTAATGTACAAGTTTCCGCAGTGCATTTCATTTAGAGCAGTCGAAATACGATTCTCATCGCGAGAGAAGAATCCGCCCGTTAACCCGTAATCTGTATCGTTATAAATCTCAATTGCTTCTTTCCAGTCAGCTGCTTTTGCCATCGCAAGAACAGGCCCAAAGATTTCTTCTTTCATGATGCGTGCCTGCGGACTCACATCTCCAAATACAGTTGGTTCGATATAGAAGCCATTCCCTTCAGCCGGACCACCGCCTGTTAGAAGCGTTCCTTCACCTTTTCCAGTCTCAATATACGACAAGATTTTATTGTATGCTTTTTGATCAATTACTGGACCCACTGCATGATTTTCTTCCGGCAGTCCAATGCTAAGCTTTTTCGTACGTTCTACGACCTTTTCTACCACTTCATCATAAACAGATTCCACGATAATTGCACGAGAACCTGCTGAACACTTTTGTCCTTGGAAGCCGAATGCTGCTGCCACAATTCCATCAGCAGCTGCATCTAAATCAGCTGTTTCATCTACTACAATTCCATCTTTACCGCCCATTTCAGCAATAACACGCTTTAACCAAATCTGTCCAGACTGTACTTTAGACGCCCTTTCGTAAATACGACAACCAACTTCACGTGAACCCGTGAAGGAAACAAAGCGTGTTTTTGGGTGCTCAACCAAGTATTCGCCTACTTCAATACCATCTCCTGGCACAAAGTTTAAGACTCCTTCCGGTAATCCTACTTCTTTCATGAGCTCTACAAATTTAGCCGCAATAACCGGAGCTGAATCAGCTGGTTTTAAGATAACTGTGTTCCCCGATACAATTGCCGCTACGGTCGTTCCTGCCATAATTGCGAGTGGGAAATTAAATGGTGAGATGATCACCCCTACTCCAAGTGGAATATACGCCATTCGCGTCTTTTCACCATCTACAGGCGTTAATGGCTGATTAATGTGCGTCTCGCTAAGGCGAAGCATTTCTCTTGCATAAAACTCCATAAAATCAATTGCTTCTGCTGTATCTGCATCTGCCTCAGCCCAATTTTTCCCTACTTCATAAACGAGCATCGCAGAGAATTCATGCTTACGTTGACGCATCAAATCCGCTGCTTTAAATAAATAGTCCGCACGCTCAGACGGTGAAACGTTCTTCCACATTTCAAACGTTGTTAACGCTTGTTGCATTGCTTGCTCCGCTAAAGCCGTTGTTCCTTTGCTCACGCGCCCAATGACGTCATCTTTACTTCCAGGATTGATTGACACAATATAATCTCCTGTATCAATTGTTTCGCTACCAATTGAAATTGGGTAGGTTCCCCCTAGCTTACCCTTTACTTTTTCTAACGCTTTTTCCATCGCTACTTTATTTGCTTCAACTGTAAAATCAGTGAAAGGTTCATTTTTAAATACAGATGGTTTTGTTGTAATTGTCATATTCATCTACCCCTTTATGTGAAATTATTTTACAAAATTCTTTAATACAAACCATACATTCGCCGGGCGCTCAGCTAAACGGCGCATAAAGTACCCAAACCAATCTACACCGTACGGTACGTATACGCGCACCTTGTAACCTTCTTTAATAAGCTTATCTTGTAAATCAACACAAATACCGTACAGCATCTGAAATTCAAATTGATCCTTTGGAATATTCAGTTTTTTAACCAACTCTTTCGTATAGTCAATCATTGCCTCATCATGGCTTGCCACGGCTGTGTAGTTGCCGTTTTCTAAATGCATTTTAATAATTTCTTTAAGGTTTTCATCCACATCTTTTTTTGCTGGAAATGCTACTTCAGGTGACTCTTTATATGCCCCTTTTACTAAGCGTAAGTTTGCTTGATATTGATTTAGGTCTTTAATGTCTTGCTGCGTACGATATAGATATGCTTGAATCACAATTCCAACGTTATCATAGTCTTTTCGCAGCTCTTTATATATATCTAGTGACTGCTGACAATGAGCATAATCTTCCATATCAATTCGAACAAAAATCCCATGCATTTTGGCAACCTCAAGAATTTTGCGCATATTATCCATGCAGAGCTCTTTGCTAATATCTAAACCAAGAGATGTCATCTTCAATGATAAATTCGAATTAACATTTGAATGAGCAATCGCATGTAATGTTTGCACACACATATCGGTAGATTCAGCTGCTTCCTCTTTGGTATACACAAATTCTCCAAGGTGATCTAACGTTGCAACCTTACCTGCAGCGTTCAGCTCTCTACAAGTGTTAATAGCAGATTCAATTGAATCACCTGCCACAAATCTTGCCGCACCCATTCGTAGACCATACCTTTTTGCTAATTTATTCATTGAGTGATTTTTGCCTAACGATTGAAACATCGTTCTCATTAAAACCTCCATCAATACCAAGCCTCCTTCATTACATTAAGATTTAAAAAGATTCTTAACTTACTATATGTTCAGTATACTCTCCTTTCTACAATTTTGTAAACGCTTTCTATATATTTTTTGAACAAATTTGTTTATTTTTTATAAAATATACACTTTTGTTCAATTCGTAACTTGATTATATCTAACACAATAGGAATATACTAGAAAATTGTTAAGACATCTGCCATACTTTTTTTACAAAAAAAACCCTACTTCTTTTAATAAAGAAATAGGGTTTGTCACTTAAACAGCTTCCGATGTTAGCTGCTTGTAGTTATGAACGAATAAAATACCTAGCTCGTGATGTTCATTATCATACAAAGCGCGCTGAGCAAAGCGAACCTCGCCAGAATAATCAAGCACCTCTAATTTACAGAAAGCACGATTATTAACCTGAAGCGCTGCATAAAATTTAGCAACTTCTGATACAGGAACACCGTTTACTTTCGTAATTAACTCTCCAACTTGTAAGCCCATTTTTTCAGCGGGCGATCCTGGAATAATACCCAATATGATAACACCTTCTGATTTTTTTGTGAAAAATGGTGCAGCATTCTCATCTGCTAGACGTTGCTTCGTACTAATCCACTGTCTAACCACAATGGCGAGAGCCGCCACAACAAATGAAAATAGCGGAACAACTAATGTCACAAGCGCCACTAAGACCAAACCAACGCCTAAAAACAACACTCTTTTTCCAGTAAATGAAATCGATGCGCTTGGCAACATACTTTGAATGCGCTGGCTAAAACCTATAGCAAATGGAACAAAAAATAAGCTAAATGACGTTTGACCTACTGTAAGCACTGGCCACCAGCTGAAGGTAGATGTAATTGCATCACCAGGAACTAATAAAAACACAGGAACAACCCAAAGCTTTTGAGAAAAGTGAGCACCAATCTCTTGGCCTCTTTTGCTCTTAATGATAGCAGGAGAGGTTCCTTTTACGCCAAACTTCCAAATCAAATATCCTTCTGCTACTACTAGTAGCGCTAACAAAAACGTTAACGATGGTAAATTTGCATCCTTTAATTCAAGTGACCATGTATGAACAATCCCATCTCCAATTCCCACATTTGGAATAACTAGCGTAGCAAAAATGGTTACGCCCAATACATAAGCGGGCGATAACCACCGAAATGTCCACGGCCCACTCAAAAGAAAAGTAATCAAAGCAACAAACACAAGTGTTCCAATCGTTACGTATGTCCCTACTAAAACAGTGCAAATTGAAAGGATCACGCCAATAATAATGCCTGGAAAAAATAAATACTTCGCTTCTAAGATAAAATCAAATACCCGAACATGAAAGTTTTTTCGTTCACGCTTAACGCGTGCCAGACCAACAAAGAATGAAACCAGTAAAAATAAATAGGTGAGCGGATGTATAAAAAGCTTTCCCGCTCCTTTTAGGATTTCTATTACAACTTCCATCTTTCCACCGCCTACTACTCCCTCAACTTCTTATTTTTTATTTATCACCGCAGATTTGTATGTATAACCAGTAATTTCATTTTAACAAAGTATGATAACAACCGCCAATGTTGTTTTTTTCTAAAAAATAGTCCTCCAAGTACTATAAGAAAAGGAACAAATCATTCATATTTGTATGTTAACTGTCCGTTATACACATATGTGTTCAATTCTATTTACCAAAA
>NZ_BCVD01000176.1 GCF_001591565.1 Priestia flexa NBRC 15715
TGTCTCAGTCTCTTTATTTATACCCACCACATTTGTGAAGGCTGCTCTTCAATTAAAATACTTTGAAGGTTTGTTACGGCACGCTTAAACCCTTCATTAATTGACATAATCGGGTCTTCATGCTCTATGCTTACAACATAATCATATCCATACGTACGTAAAGCGCTCATCATATCCGACCATTCTGTTAAGCTATGTCCACATCCTACTGAACGGAACGTCCATGCACGAGAGCGAACTTCACCATAAGGCTGCATATCTGTTAATCCATACATATTAATGTTTTCTTGATCCAAATACGTATCTTTTGCATGGAAGTGATGAATCGCATTTTCTTTAGCCAGAATTTTAATGGCTGCAACAGGATCAATTCCTTGCCACCACAAATGACTTGGGTCTAAGTTTGCACCGATTGCATCGCATGTTTCTTCACGTAGCTTTAATAATGTATACGGTGTATGTACTAAAAATCCACCGTGAAGCTCCAAACCAATTTTCACATTGTTCTCTTGTGCATAAGCGCCTACTTCTTTCCAATAAGGAATTAATTTTTCTTCCCACTGCCACTTTAAAACATCACCATACTCATTTGGCCAAGGCGTAACGGGCCAGTTTGGATATTTCGCCCCCTCATGATCACCTGCTGTCCCTGAAAAACAATTTACAACTGGGACATCCAGTAGCGAAGCTAGTTTAATCGTTTTTAATAGCGTTTCATGAGATTCTTTTGCAAAATTAACCTCTGGTGAGATTGGGTTTCCATGACAACTAAATGCGCTAATCGTTAATCCACGATTTGTAATTTGATTTTTATACGCTGTTCGTGCGGCTTCATCTTCTAACAGCTCATCTAATGGACAATGATTGTTTCCAGGATAGCCTCCTGTTCCAATTTCCACTGCATGAAGCCCAGCTGCTTTGACAGTATCAAGCATTTCTTCAAATGATTTATCTGCAAATAATACGGTAAATACCCCTAGTTTCACCTTGTTTTCCCCCTTTTTTTACTTCTTACTACTATTATAAATAGCATCGATGATTGCTGATGTTTGAAGCGCTTCTTCCGGCTTTACAACGAGATCCTCTTTACCTTTACAAGCATTAATAAAATTGTTCGCTTGTAATAAGCTAAAGTTTTCTTCCCCATCTATCCAAGCTGCTTGGCTATTTAACAACATGCCATTTTTGGATGTATATAATTCAAACGGGAATACATTGATGCCTCCATTAACACCAGAGATGCTTACATGCTCTTCGTCATCTGCTATGTTAGCTGACCAAGATGTTTCAAGTAACAAAGATGCACCGTTATCAAATTTGACATAGGCTGTGACGTGGTCATCTACTTCAAACGTTTCGTGATTAAACGTACCCCACTGATTTAGCTGGTTGGGTGAACGGCTTAAGTCGTTATACGTAGATCCCACTACTTCTGTATGGCTTGGATTCCCCATTAGCCATACAGCTAAGTCAAGAAGATGACAGCCGTAGTCGATTAAGCTCCCTCCACCTTGCAGCTCTTTATTAGTAAACACGCCCCATCCTGGTACCTTTCGGCGTCTCATTGCTCGTACTCGCGCAACAAGTGGTTTCCCCACTTCGTCCATGCTTTTTTTAGCCGCCTGTGCTTCCTGCATGAATCGATAATGATAGGCAATTGCTAACACTTTATCTGCTTTCTTCGCTTCTTGAATCATCTGCTCACATTCAGCTTTCGATAAGGCCATTGGCTTTTCACATAGCACATGAACACCAGCTTTTAACGCTTCTACTGCGTATTCAGCATGGAATTTATTCGGTGTACAAATGCAAACAGCATCGACTTCTGCAAACATGTCTTTGTAATCAATAAATACATGTGGAATATTATGCTCATTTGCTACTTCCGTTGCACGCTCAGCGTTAATATCACTTACAGCCACAATCTCACACTCATCCTGTAGCTGTTTAAATGCGGGAATGTGGCGGCCTACTGCAATGCCGCCCACTCCAATAATTCCCACTTTCACAGCTGTCACCTCATTACACTTGCTTAATTTGTTTTGTTTCACTTGACTCAAGAGCAGCCAAAATAACAGCTAATGACTTAAATCCTTCTTCGCCGGAAACCGGTGTTTCTGTATCGTTAATGATTGCATCCACAAATTTTTCAACAACGTGAGAGTTGCTTTGACCACCATCATCATTTGATTGAATTTTTCCTAACTCGTACTTCACAACTTCCCCAGTTGTGTATTGAACTACTAATGAATAGTTTGGATCATCTTCTAGGCGAAGAATTGCTTTTTCGCCATAAATGATTGTTGAATTATCTTCTTTGCTTGTGTACGCCCAGCTTGCTGCTAGCGTACCCACAATGCCGCTTTCTGTTTTTAGTACGCACACAGCATTATCATCTACGTCGCCAAAGCCTTTTGCAGTTGTTTCAACAAATGCACCAACTTCAACGATTTCTTCTCCTAAAATGTAGCGAAGCAAGTCAGTTTTATGAACACCTAAATCTCCCATCGCTCCAATAAATGCTTCTTCTTTTCTAAAGAACCAGCTGTCTTTACCATCTGCGCTCCAACCTTCTGGACCACCGTGTCCGAAAGCTGTACGGAAGCTATAGATCCTTCCAACTTCGCCGTTTTCAATTAATTGGCGTGCTTTTTGATGAGATGCTACAAAGCGTTGATTATGAGCAATCATAAGCTTTTTGTTGTTGGCTTTAGCCGCTTCAATCATTGCTTCAGCTGATTCTTTTGACGTTGCCATTGGCTTTTCGCACAAAACATGTACTCCGCTGTTTAATGCTACAACCGAGATAGGAGCATGCAGGTAGTTCGGTGTACAAACGCTAACTGCATCTACCGTTCCACTTGCCAACAGCTCTTCATAACTTGTATAAGCCTTTACGCCGTATTCACTTGCTACTTTATTGACACGCTCTTCGTTAATATCGCAAACTGCTACTAACTCTACATCTTTGTTCATTTTATATTCTGGTAGATGGCGATACTGAGCAATACTTCCACAACCGATAACCGCTACTTTTAATTTCTCCATTATTCTTCTCCCCTTTAATTCTTTAGTTTTTCACCGTAATTTTTTCAAGTGGCTGAGCGTTTCCGTATACTGGACGCTTGCGATCAACAGGCTTCGCCCAATTTACAGCGTTTACAATTACACGTTGGATATCTTTATGGTGGTAAGTTGGGTATGTTTCATGTCCTGGTCGGAAGTAAAATACCTTCCCATTTCCACGCTTATACGTGCAGCCACTGCGGAAGACTTCTCCGCCTTCAAACCAACTTGTGAAAACAAGTTCATCTGGAGCTGGGATATCAAAGTGCTCTCCATACATTTCTTCACGCTCAAGTTCAATAAATTCTGAAATACCTTCTGCAATTGGGTGAGAAGGATCTATAACCCATAAACGCTCTTTTTCATCTGCTTCACGCCATTTTAAATCACAGCTTGTTCCCATTAATGTTTTAAAGATTTTTGAAAAATGCCCCGAATGTAAGACGATTAGTCCCATACCATCCAACACGCGTTGCTGTACTTTTTGGACAATCTCATCAGATACTTCTTCATGAGCTAAATGTCCCCACCATACAAGCACATCAGTATTTTCAAGAACTTCATCAGTTAATCCATGCTCAGGCTCATCCAGCGTAGCTGTTGCAGTTGCATAGCCAGCTTCTTGTAAAAATGAAGCGATGGCGCCGTGAATTCCTTCCGGATAAACTTCTCTTACAACTGGATTTTTTTGTTCGTGACGATTCTCATTCCATACCGTTACTTTTGTCATTTTTATATCCCCTTTGTCATCATTACTTTTAGTGAACCGATTAACTTACCACTTACCCTTTCTTTTTAGCCGTGGACTCTCGATGAATAAGCTCCGTCGACAGTCGAATATGCTGAAGTGCGGTAGTGTCATTTTCAATTGCTTGAATGATTGCTGTGGCAGCCACCGATCCTTTATTAAATACATCTTGACGTACCGTAGTTAAGCTAGGTGTAGCATAACTACTAAACGTTAAATCATCAAATCCCACAATTGAATAGTCTTCTGGTATGCGCTTACCTTCCTCTTGTAGCGCTTTCATTATTCCTAATGCTAGCGTATCAGATGAAGCAAAGAATGCAGACATAGAATGTGGACGTGATAATAACTCTTTTCCCATCCTGTATCCATTTTCAAATGAACTATCTAACGCTTCGAATACATGTGATTTGCACGGCTTGATTCCCGCTGCTTTGAGCGCTTTTTCGTAGCCAATAAACCGCTTATAGTCGATGGGGCTATTTGTCATTCGGTGCGCAATGAAACCAATCGCACTGTGCCCTAGATCAATTAAATGTTTCGTAGCCTGGTAGCCACCTTCCTCGTCGTTCATCGTAATATGATTGAAATAACGCTCGTACTTATCGTATGTATCCACTAACACGATAGGCTTGGATAACGCTTTCATCTCTTCGTATAAACGATTTGGAAATACCCCTAAAAATAAGAGGCCATCTACGTTTCGCTTCCGAATCCATTTCATACATTCACTTGGGCTTTGCACACCTGAAATGAGTAAATCATATCCATTTTTACGAAGTACGTATTCGATTCCACTAATCATTTCACTTTGATAGTGATTATCTTTAAACATCGTAACAAGGGAATCGTTCACTAACGGAAACATAACCGCAATGACATTTGATTTCCGCTTTGATAAGCTTACTGCGGTTAGATTTGGTTCATATTCAAGCTCTTTAACCGCTTTCAAAATTCGCTGCTTTGTTTCATCTGATACTTTGTTAATACCATTTAACACATAAGATACAGCTGCGGGAGAAACTCCTGCGTGCTTTGCAACATCTCGAATCGTTATTTTCCCATTCATATACCCACTCCAGTTAAACGGTTAACTAGTTACACGCTCATTATAAGTCACCTTAAATTTCAAGTCAATCCTCTTTTTTAAAAATAAGAATGGTTCTTTACACTTAGCAGACCTTTACGGACAGTTACTCTTCTTCTTTATCTCACTCTATTAAAGTGAAAAGCTGACTGTTCGTTAAGGATGTGTACATTTATTACGATTATTGTTAAATTTATTTAATATCTTCCTAGACTGGTATGTTTTCATTAATGACAAGACACCTCATATGCTGTTACTCTTTAGAACGTGCACGCTAAGACACTACACATCGGAGGTTATAAAACTATGTGGAAAAAGTTAGCTATTATTGGTGCTTTAACAGTATCTATGCTCGGATTAGGGCATTCAGCAAGCGCAGCGGAAACAACGCATCGCGTAGACAGCGGCGAGTCCCTTTATAAAATTGGGATGGAATATGGTGTCTCTATTAAAGATTTAAAAGCTGAAAACAACAAAGAAACTGACGCACTTGCAATCAATGAAACACTAAAAATCCCAAGCTCAATTAGCAGTACAGACAAAGATCTATTAGCTCGCATTATACATGCAGAAGCAAAAGGAGAGCCTTACGCTGGAAAGGTTGCCGTTGCGACTGTTATCTTAAACCGTGTCGATGATGATGCGTTCCCAAATTCTATTCGTGAAGTCATTTACCAAAAAGGCCAGTTTGAACCTGTAAGCAATGGTGAAATTAACAAGCCAGCTGATGCTGAAGCGAAAAAAGCAGTAAACGAAGCGTTAGCATTACATGGGGGAGGTAGCGGTTCTCTCTTCTTCTTTAACCCTTCAAAAACAGATAATCAATGGTTACGTCAAAAAGAAGTCACTACTACAATCGGTGATCATGTTTTTGCAAAATAACAAATGAAAA
>NZ_BCVD01000177.1 GCF_001591565.1 Priestia flexa NBRC 15715
CTTATGTCCCAGCCTCTTAATATCTTTCTAAACCGATTCTTTCACACCGCTATTTACTTTACTAGAGCTTTTTCCGACGCTGTTCAAGCGATCAATTAGCCCTAATCCAAATTCCGGATTGATATCTGCACTTCCTTTAGATAATAAATTTTCACGGAATTCGTAAGCTGATGAGCCATGCTCTGCGAAATCTAAACCAGCAATTTCTTCTTCGCTTGATACACGAATGGATGTAATTCTCGTTAAGACGAATAAGAAAATTCCAACTGTCCCCATTGTCCAAGCCATAACTGCTAGAATACCAATCGCTTGAACTCCAAGTAATTGAGCGCCTCCACCATAAAATAATCCATTTGCTGTATCGAATAACCCAACTGCTAATGTTCCCCAAATTCCACATACGCCATGAACTGTAATCGCTCCAACGGGATCATCCAACTTCATTTTACTATCAATAATATTAACAGCTTCAACAAGGATTACACCAGAGATTAAACCTATCACGATTGCACCTGGAATAGATACATTTGCTGTTCCTGCTGTAATACCAACTAACCCAGCCAAAGCACCGTTTAACGTTAAGCTTGCATCAATGCGCTTGTAACGTAATTTCGTATAAAGTGCTGAAGATAATACTCCACAAGATGCTGACATTAACGTTGTGGCAATAATTGAAGGCACTAATGATGGATCAGCAGCCAGTGTACTTCCACCATTAAATCCAAACCAGCCAAACCATAAAATGAATACACCTAACGCTCCAAGAGGGATGTTATGTCCTTGAATTGCATTTACAGAACCATCTTTACCGTATTTACCAAGACGCGCTCCTAAAAATGAAACTGCAACAACCGCTCCTAATGCACCTGTTAAGTGAACAACCGTGGAACCTGCAAAGTCCACAAATCCTAGTTCCGATAACCAGCCACCACCCCAGATCCAGTGGCCTACAACTGGATAAATAACGGCTACCATCGCAATCGTTAACAACATGTAGCTTGATAGCTTCATACGCTCTGCAACAGCACCTGAGATAATTGTTGCACATGTAGCAGCAAATACAATTTGGAATACAAAGAAACTCATTTGATCGCTTTGACCATTTAAGAAAAAGCCACTTGTTCCAATAAAGCCGCCGCTTGAATCTCCAAACATTAAAGCGAAACCAATAACAAAATATAAGACCGACGAAATTGCCACTGTTAGCATATTTTTCATCAAGATGTTTAATGCGTTTTTAGAACGTGTAAAACCTGTCTCTACCATGGCAAAGCCGGCATGCATCAAGAATACTAACACCGCTCCAAACATGACCCACATCATATCAACCGAAGCGCTGACCGATTCTACCGTTGGATCTGCCGCGTAAGCTGTTGTCGATGTCAACAAACCTAACATTAATAAGGTACCTATTTTCTTCTTCATACAATGATCATCCTTTCACACTGTTTTTATAATATCGCTTGTAAACCCACTTCGCCTGTGCGAATACGAACCGCATCTTCAACTGAATAGACAAAAATCTTACCGTCACCAATTTGGTTTGTTGAGCAAGTAGATTGAACGATTTTGATAATTTCATCAACATGTTCTGCTTCTACGACCATTTCAACCTTCACTTTAGGAACGAGTTTAATTTCGAAGCTCTGACCTCGAAACAACCCTTGCTCTCCCTTTTGTTGACCACAACCCGCAACTTCTGAAACGGTTAAACCGTTAATCCCCACTTCTTCTAACTTCTCACGTAACGATTGAAACTTTTCTGGACGGATAATTGCTTCCACCTTCTTCATTCATCGTTCCCCCTGTTTAAATGTAAGATTTTATTACATTGTATGTTATGTTTAATATCATATGATGATTTTTCAAAAAATTCAAGCTAATTTCAATAAAAAATAAGTTTTTTTTCAAAAACATGTTATGTAATCGTTATCACTAAATAATTAAGAACAAAGTTTGTATTTTTTGTAAAAAAATTCAATTTTTTTGTGTTTTTAGACACAAAAAAGAGCAAGTAGTTTAACTACTCACTCTTTTACAAAATAGACGTTAAAATCGTTTGTTTTTGCAAGCTTGTTACGTAATGCTTTTCAGTAAATACACGATACTCTTCTTTTCGAATTTTCTCTAAGATCGCTCGATACAAATGGGCAGCTCCCTTTAAAGGAAGCTGTGAAGAGATTGGATACTTACGAAGAGACTGTAAGCCTTCTTCATAAAATCTTTTGGTAAGTATACTCGTTTACGTTCTAAATCTTCTCCTATATCACGTAAAATATTTGTGATTTGCATCGCGATTCCAAGAGAAATTGCATCTGCTTCCAATTCACGATGTGTTTTTGGGGCTAGTATAGGCAGTAACATTAAGCCTACTGTACTAGCAACATGATAAGAATACAACTTTACTTCTTGATTTAAGTGAATAGCCCCTCCATGTTCTTGGACTACCTTTGCCATTGCTTTAGACAACTGATTAACACCACCAACTGGATGAAAAACACCGTATGCGTGCTCCATAATGGAAGCATTTCGTCCGCCAACGTACGGCTATTTTTCAAATACATCTACTTGATACCCGTGGCCTGCTAGTAGCATAGCTGCTGCTAAACCACCTGGACCTGCTCCAATTACAATAACACGCTTTCGCATGATACCCCCCTAATAGTTATACATTTATTATACAAATATTATATAAACCTTTGGTTATAAACACAATTAAAAATATGCGGAATTTATTTTCAATCTATTATTTATTGTAAAATGCTTAAAAAATACTGTTCATATGGTTGCATAAGTAGTAGTATCTACCCATCTTTTACCCTACTCTATAAAAATATGTATGTGTTGTCCAAATAAAATAGACGTCTCTAGCACGCCATATAAAAAGCCTTTTGATTCAGTAGAAATTTCTGAATCAAAAGGCTATATAACTTTACTCTTTAATTTGAATGTTATTATGCGCAAACCACACGTGAATTTGTGCTAGGTGAGCAAGCAGCTGAGGTCCTGTCATTAATTGACCAAACCAAGGCACTTTAAAGTCTTCTCCACCGGATTTAATAATCGCGTTTAATTGCTCATGATTAAAGAATTCATGAAGCGCTGAAGATTTGTCTCCTAAAAGCGACTCCAACCAGAGCGTTACCGCTTTTGTATAGGCTGGATTATGGGTTTTAGGATAAGGACTCTTTTTACGATATAAAACATCATGTGGTAAAACCCCTTCTAATGCTTTTCTCAAAATCCCCTTCTCTTTATTACCAACCATTTTCATATCCCAAGGAATGTTCCATGCATATTCTACTAGTCTATGATCAGCAAACGGAACCCGTACTTCCAAACTAGCTCCCATACTCATGCGATCTTTTCGGTCTAATAAAGTTGTCATGAACCAAACCATGTTTAAATAAAATAATTTGCGGCGCTGCGCATCTTCACCTGATTCTCCATCTAGTTCAGGCACTTCTTTAATCGTCTTATCGTAGGTAGCTCTTACGTATTCTTCTAAATTAAGTTTCTTTCTCCAAGAATCTTGTAGCAAGTTCATTCGTCCTTCTAAAGAACGCATCCAAGGAAACGTATCGGATTGCAGGTCGTGTTGGCGATGAAACCACGGATATCCCCCAAAGATTTCATCTGCACATTCTCCAGATAATCCAACAACAAAATCCCTCTTAATTTCTCTACAAAACCATAATAATGAGGAATCTACGTCAGCCATTCCAGGCAAATCACGTACAATTACAGCTTCTGTTAAATGATGCACAAGGTCTTCCGTTGATATAACGCAACGATGATGATTGGTTTGGAAGGTATCAGACATGAGCTGAATATACGTATAGTCTGAGTTCGGCTGAAATTCATTTGCTTTAAAGAATTTGTCATTGTCTTCATAATCAATCGAATACGTATGAAGCTGACCTTTCCCATTCTCTTTAAATGAATTAGCTGCAATTGCTGTAATGGCGCTGGAATCTACTCCACCTGATAAAAATGTACACACTGGAACATCCGATACTAATTGACGCACAATCGCATCTTCAACTAAAAACTTTACTCTTTCCGTTGTTTCTGCTAATGAATCTGTATGCTTTGCACTTTTCACATTCCAATATCTCCACACTTTAAGTCCACTTTTACTTAGCGTCATTGCATGAGCAGGCCTTAATTCATCAATTCCTTTAAAAACACCGTGCCCTGGAGAGCGTGAAGGGCCTAATCCTAACACTTCAGCTAATCCATCTAAGCCAATTTCAGCTGGTACTTCTGGGTGAGCTAAAATCGCTTTTAATTCTGATGCAAATTGTATTCCACCATCATACGATCGATAAAATAAAGGCTTGACGCCTAGACGGTCACGTGCGATAAATAACTTTTCTTCAGACGCATCCCAAATAGCAAAAGCAAAAATTCCGTTGAAATAGTCCACACACTCCTCTTTCCATTCAACATAAGCTGTTAGTAGTACTTCCGTGTCAGAGTGCCCTTGGAATTCATACCCTCGCTTCAATAACTCTTTGCGAATATCTTCTGTATTATAAAGCTCACCATTATAGCAAATCGTATATTCTTTTTGCTCTTTCTGTCTAGTCATCGGCTGCTTGCCACCTTGTGGATCTACCACAACCAATCGCTTATGCCCAAACGCCGCATGCTGTTGAACCCACACGTTTGTATCATCAGGACCTCGCTTTTCTAATGTTTCCGCCATTTTTTTAACGGTGCCTTGTTCACCTAACAAGGACCGTTTAAAATCAACCCATCCGGTGATACCACACATTAGTTATCATCCTTTCCTTACGCGCTTTGTAATGAATGAAATAATGCCATTGTATGCATGGAATTCACACAGTTGATTTGTCCATCTATTTTATTTCAATTATTTTGGTTATAAACGCCTTTGTTTTAGGAAATACAAACAAATAACAATTTTGTATATGGAGGTTTGTAAAATGAAGAGTGATTCAAAACATTCTATTCTACAAAATCAGCCCCGTTCTTTTATGACGGGAACTGTTGAATACATTGATTCAGAATGGATTTTCTTTGATGAGGAAACAGATGAAGCATCTATGCTAAACGATATCTTAAACGAATCCGTTGAGCTATACGTCAATATGAGTTGGGAAAAGGGACTATTCGTCTCAGACCACCAATTTAAGATTCACAACATGATTTATCGAATTAAAAATGGTGATAAGCTTCGCGTAACAAGAAAGCTTCCATACGCATATGAGCAATTACTGAAACACCTAAAAAAAGAAGCTTTTCACACCCTTACAACTCACTTAAATTCATTAAATATCTCACTTTATGACTGTATCTATTGTCACAATACGCTTTGTTTCCTGCCAGAAGATAAAGATACAAAAGGAGCAAACTTTCTAATCTTTGATAATGAAGAAATCATTTGTTCCGTTCAACACTTATTTGAACGTGGCGAAAACGGTTTAGACCGCTTCGAATACACGTTAAGCGACGGAAATCGCTCAATGAATTTAATTCTTCACTAAGCTGCAGAAGTACAATCATACATCAATAAGCAAAACAAAGAATACAACACACCCATGACATTAGCGGGCCCATACAATTGTACGGAAAGAATCCTTTGTTCCGTACGATTTCTTTGTTAAACGCAATCTAAAATAAGGATGTATAACAAGCAGTATAAATGATAAATAGATAACGTGAAGAGGATGGGACATAACAAAACAAATTTTCCAAAAGACGAACACTCCC
>NZ_BCVD01000178.1 GCF_001591565.1 Priestia flexa NBRC 15715
TGTCTCAGTCTCTTTTACATAAAACATGTTATTATTGAGCTTTCTTTAATTCCGTTGGCTGACTGTTCGCACCCACAACTGCTTGCTGAATGCGACCTTCTACCTTGTAATCAAATGGTTGCTGAAGCGTCTTTACATAAGCAATCGTAGCTTCTAAATCTTCAGGACCAACTTCCATATCTTTCGATAGTTCGCCGATTCCATATTTTGTATTGCCATACATATAGTTATTGACAACAACCGTATACTCTCTAGATGGATCTAAAGGCGTTCCATCAGGTAAAGTTAAATCAACGACTTTTAGCGTAGCTGGGTCCCATGTGTAATGGAAACCTGCAACGTGAAAATCAAGTCCAGAAGCTGCAATCTGGTTGTTTAATACCGTTTCAAGATCAGCTCCTGAAAGGGTCACTTTGTTTAAGACATTTCCAAACGGTTGAATGGAGAATAAATCACCAAACGTTACTTCACCCGCATCAAGCTGAGCACGTAAACCGCCACCGTTCATTAAAGCAAAGTCAGAATTCATTGCGTACTTCATTCCATCAGCTAAAAGATTTCCTAAAGCAACGTCTCCCACTTCACCATTTGTAGGGTATCCTTTAGGTAAAGTAGTAAGTGATTCACCCACTACTTCTGCTTTGATTGGAGCCGTTTTTTCTTCATACTTGTTTAAGATAGCGGAAACCGCAGGGTCTGGTGTATAGTCCTTTTGGTATACAGTCACAACTTCTGCTTGTTTCTTACTAATGTCCCCTGTTACAGGGTCGATTTCAATGTCTACATCCGAAAACGCAGAGCCGTATGAATACGCTTGAACGATTAATTTATTGTCAACGACTTGATTGACTTTTGCATGGTTATGAGCAGCAAAAATTACGTCTACTTCGTCATCTACCTTTTCTGCAATATCAGCAGCATCAAAAGCATCTGTTCTTCCATTTTGTACAGAAGGGTTATGAGCTAGCACAGCGATTGCTTTCACACCTTGGTCTTTGAGCTCTTTTGTATACTTGTTAACCGCCTCTGCTTCATCAGTAATTTTTAACGTTTCGTTTCCTTTTTGAACAATCATTGAAGGAGTTTCTTGCGTCACAACTCCGATAAAGCCAATCTTTTGGCCACCTACTTCTTTAACTGCGTACGGATCGGTAATTAGTTTATTTGTTGACGTATCATATGCGTTAGCTGCCACAACAGGAAAATTCATACCATCGTATCCTGGATTGCCTTTTGGATGATCTCCACCTTTGATCATGCGGTGTAGCTCAGAAATCCCTTCATCAAACTCATGGTTACCAAGCGTACCTACATCAAAGCCCATCGCTTCCATTACTTCAACCGTTGGCTCATCTTGGAATAAAGCTGAAATAAGTGGGCTTCCACCAATCATATCTCCTGAATGAACTAAAAGCGTGTTTTCATTTTCTTTTTCACGCTGTTTCATTGCCGCTGCCGTGTACTCCATGCTACCAGCAAGAACACTTTGTCCATTTAAGGTTAATTTTGTATCCGTATCTAACTGACCGTGAAGATCGTTCATGCCTAATAGCTGAACCTTAACCGGATCTGTTGAAGTTCCACCGCTTAAGTTCAGTTTAAAGATTCCAAACCCTTGGTCATTTGTTTTATTTGTGTAAGAAATGTTGCTACCTTCTTTTACATAGCTTTCTCCTTTTGGAGATGATGTAAAGGTAACATTTGCTTCTCCTTTAATCGGTGCGATAGACCAATTGTTGTCAGCAGTTGGCGTAATTTCTTTTTGTTCTGTAATATAATCCATTAAGATTTGACGATTTTCATCCGCTGAATCTACCACTAGCTCGCTACCTTTAAGACCTGGGAAGTTTCCTCCTCCACTTGCACGGTAGTTGTTCGTTACAACGATAAACTCTTGGTTTAAATCGATTGGCTTGCCATCATAGGTTAAGTTCGTAACACGGCTTGAATTTGCGTTAATAACATTACCATTCCCATCGTATTTAGCTGGCTTTGTTACATCAATTTGATACTGAACCCCATCAATTACGTCGAAGTTGTATACAGGGAAGGAAGGATTTAAAAGTTCTTGCTCTTCCGATTTCCCTGGCGTAATTTGATTAAACTTTCCAGCTGACATTTCAATCCATTCTTTCACAACTGAACCTTTTACTTTGACTGCTTTCAACGTGTTGTCATACAAATACAAATCGCCCGCACTGCGAATAGTTAAGTCGCCTTTTTTAATCTCTGTAAATTCATTTACGCCATTTCGACCCGCTTTAAACGGAGCACCAACTGATAGAATTGGAAGGTCTTTGTATTCCGGCTTATTGTCCGCAATATATTTTTCTGCGTACCACTTTTGAGCATTTGTTACAACTTGAATAGATGGGTCATCTTGAACCAGCGCAAAGTAGCTGTGAATATCATCCGTTGTTTTACCGATTGGCGTATTTACGTAGTTCACTGTGTTCATATGATCTTTTTGAATCGCTTTTAAAATCTTTTTATCAGATTCCACCGTGCTTTGCGTTACTGTTTTTCCTGTTTGTGGATCTTTTACATCTTTATAAATCTCTCTTGTTGAAGACTGTGAGTTTATAACAGACCACTTGCCCTTTTTCTTTTCTAAAGACAGGTCAATTAAGCCGAGAGAACCTCCGCCGTACCCTGCTTGTACAGCTGGCACACCGTTAATTGTTCCTTTTGCATTATCTACGCCTGGAAGCGGCTTTTTATTTACGTCTAAGAATAGACCATCAAGCGCTGCTTCTGTTTTTGCCGGGAACACTTTATGCGTATGAGAGAACGTAATCGCATCGATGCCTTTTACTTCACTTAGGGCATAAATCGTATCTTCGGAGTTATCTTTGTTGCTGCTAAATCCAGAATGAGCAAGGGCAATGACAACATCCGCTCCCTTTTTCTTCATTTCTGGTACAAACTTGTTCGCTGTGTCTACAATATCTTTCGTAATGACTTTACCATCTAGCTTTGCTTTATCCCACTCATTAATTTGTGGAGGGACAAAGCCGATAAAACCTACTTTAATAACGTGCTTCTTTCCGTTCTCATCCACAACTTTTTTATTCACAATTTTGTAAGGAGTAAATTTATTTTTATCATTTTTAGGATTGTTATCGTGATCGTCAATATATACGTTGGCGTTAATATAAGGAAAGTCAGCGTCATTATAAGCTTCTTCCAAATAATCTAAGCCGTAGTTAAATTCATGATTTCCTAGAGTCGCAACATCATAGTCCATTTCGTTCATTGCTTTAAAGACAGGATGAACTTCACCTTTTTTAAGTGGTTTTACCGTCGCTTTATATGTACCTAACGGTGTCCCTTGAATTAAATCACCATTATCAACTAATAAACTGTTTTTCACTTCGCTGCGCGCTTGCTTAACAAGCGAAGCCGTCTTCACTAATCCTACTTTTTCATAAGGAGCATCTTTGTAATAATCATAGTTTAATAGATTCGTATGAATATCAGTTGTTTCCATTAAGCGCATTTTGACAATTGAATCTTTCTTTCCTGGATGCTTCTCTTTTTTTTCAGATGAATTCTGGTGGTTCTCATGATTACTAGAAGCAGATACAGTTGTTGTTACAAGAGGCATTGATAATAACGATAACGCCAAAGAGGTTGATAATATTTTTTTCGCTTTGTTGTGTTTACCCTTTTTCATGTATCATTCACCTTTCAAGTAGATTAGTAGACTGTTCAAAAATAGTATAGCAGAAAAGATTTTAAATAAGTTGTAAATTTTTTGACTTGTTCGTAAATAATCTTTTACACGTCGTTAACATACCTACATTTTGGAAATAAAAGGGGAAATGATAGGTATTTTAAATCATTTTATTTTTCGGATTTTTTGTTAGAAAACCTATCCATATACCCTTAACTCTGTCATACTCTCTGACAAACTACAGAAAAATCTAAAATCCTACAAAAATATTAGCTTCTTCGACAAACCAAAAAATTTTATGGTCTATTGGGGTTTTATATTCCAAAAAGAATAACAAAACTCTTAAATAACTATATTAAAAAAGCAACAACTTAAAATCTATCTGGTTAGATTGCCTTCCATCAACTAGTTATTTTTACTTATTTTTCATTATGCAGATAAAAAAGAGAACCTAATGTTTTATTTTAGGTCCTCTTTTTCATTTATAGCTATTTAAAATCTGCTTGTAAAAGCTGTATTTCTTGCTCTACTAACGAAACAAATCGTTCGTTTTCTTCAATTTCAAATATGTGAATCGATTTTTGGAGACAGGATAGCCCTTCTTCACTTTTGCCAATTTTATATAAGGACTCACCTACCTGATAATGTAGCTCTCCCAATAAATATAGAGTTTCATGCTTTACACAGAGCTCTAGACCAAGTCTTCCGTACTTAATTGACTTTTCATAACGCTCCATATCACACAGCGCTTTTGAAAGTCCATAGAGAATGCGAATTTTTACAAGCGGATCTTTTAATTTAGGAAGAAGCGTAATATGTTGTAGAGCTTCCATATACGCACTAAATGCTTTTTTCAAATCTCCTTCTTCCTCATAAATGATGGCAATGCTGTTCAAGATTGCAATTTCTTTTTCAGAATAAAAATGTTCACTTGTGCGAGTAAACGAAATAGCTCGCTCTAATTTTTCTAGAGCTGTTGGAAAAGAGTGATGAATATAATAATCACAAATCGCTTCGTGCCATAAAAAGAACTGAGCATGAAACGGATCTTGAAACATCGGGTTTTTCTTTTCTTTGTTTACTACATGCAACACCATTTCATAATTTCTCTTGCGAATATAATAGCGAATGGTCTCTTTAATTTCTTTGGAATAGTCATTAGGAGTTAACTCTCCTACTTCAAAAAAATAATTCATAGATACGCCTAGACGCTTTGATATTTTATATAAAATGTCACCCTGAATTGCTTTTGCTCCTGTTTCATACAAATCAAGTTCTTCTTTGGAACATATCCCGTCAGAAAGTTCTTCTTGAGATAACTTGGCTATATTTCTTAGATTTTGAATAAGTTTTCCTACATGCTGTCTGTCGTTCAAGAAATCACCTTATTTATTATCAATAAAACCTGTTTAAACAACGTTCTATCATATTTTATAAGTCTATTGTACCATTTTATTCATTTTTGAATCAACAGAAACAAGAAAATAATTCCAAACAAAAAGCAATATTCATAGCTTTACACTGAGATTAAGCATGATATATACTCCTCGTTTAAAAACAAAAAATGAGGGTATTTTATTCATAAAACAACTGTTACTTAAGGAGTTGAAAATTTTGATTATTATTTACTTAAGCCTTGCACTTATAATTGTCTCTGCTTGCTTTTTCATTTATCGCGTAATTTCCTTTAAAAAAGAAATTATGCCAACTATGGATCAAATGACGACAGCAAATGAAACGATTCAACAGGGCATCTCTTCTATACAATACCAATCAAATCAGTTATCAGAAACTCAGGCTGTCATAATAAATGATATTGCTTATAAACAAGCAGCATTCTTATATACAATCGATACGTGTAAAAAAGTAGTTAAAAAGAGACTGAGACA
>NZ_BCVD01000179.1 GCF_001591565.1 Priestia flexa NBRC 15715
TGTCTCAGTCTCTCAACGTACGTTTGTATTTTCGATTTGTTGTACAAACCTTGACTTATTAATAGGTTGCTGAAACGTGTTAGTGTCAAACTCGTATACTATTTCACCTTCACAAATCGTATAGCGAATTGTACAGCTGAATTCATAGCCTTCATAAATGCTGTGCTTGTGTTTAAAAAACATGCGGTTTTGCTTTACGATGTAGGAATTCTTTAAATCAACGATTGTTAGATCTGCATCTCCGCCCACTTGAATACTACCTTTTTGAGGATACAACCCAAAACGCTTGGCAGGAGCCGTTGAAGTTAACTGTGCAATTTTAGTAAGAGGGATGCTTCTTTTTTGATACCCTTCTGTGATCATTGCTTGAAGCGTATATTGCCCTCCCGATATTCCTCCCCACACCTCAAACATATTATTTGATTTCTTCAAGTCCATAGGACACGGCGAGTGGTCGGAAGATATCATATCAATTTCACCTTTTTCCATCGATAACCACAGTTTCTCTTGTTCTGCTTTTGACCTGAGCGGTGGTGCACATTTAGCCAGTGCTCCAATTTGTACAAAGTCTTTTTCTCCAAACAATAAGTAGTGTGGGCAAGTTTCTAAAGTAACATCTTCCCCTCTTTTTTTAGCATCTACGATTAAGTCAACAGCTTCTTTACTACTGATATGTACAAAATGGAGTGAACATCCAGTTTGCTCAGCATACTCTAATGCTTCTTTAACTGCTTCTACTTCCACTTCAATTGGCCTTGTTTCTAAATAGCTTCTAATCGATGTAAGCCCCTGTTCCTCTTTTTGTTTTTGAAGCTCTTTAATCGTTTTGTCTTTCTCTGCATGCAAAGCGAGAACCTTACCCAACTTCGCGATTTCTTTCATCCCTTCATAGAGCGTAAGTCCATCTGAAAATTCGAACTCTGATCCTGCTTCTGACATAAATGCTTTAAAACCAATAGCCCCTTGCCTTGCCATCTTTTTAAGTTCATCTTTATTACCAGGTACTAATCCTCCCCATAAACCAAAGTTTACAAATGACTTCTCATTTCCAAGCTTCTTTTTATTTAAAAAAGCTTCTTTCGTTATGGTAGGCGGAACACCATTTAGAGGCATGTCAAAATAGGTTGTACACCCTCCTGCTGCCATCGCTTTTGAACCATTATCAAATCCCTCCCAATGCTCTCTTGCAGGCTCATCAAAATGAACATGTATATCAATAGCTCCAGGTAATACATGCATTCCTTCTGCTCTTAGTACCTCTTTCGCTAGGCTGGTATCAATAGTAGACTTTAAAGCAATAATCTTACCCTCATATATACCAATATCTATTACGCATACCTCGTTTTCTAACACAACCGTTCCACTTTTGATAAGTAAGTCATACTTTTTCATCCATAAACCCCTTCCACTTGCATTAGATTATTTTAAATATAACTGAATTTTCTAATTTTTTCATCGTGTATTTTGCCTTTTTTTAAAAGATGTTTTGTGCAAACTAGACAAAAAATGTACCTAGATACACGAGTATCCGGCACAATTTCATTGAGGTAAACTGATTCGAAAAGTGGTTCCTTTCTCAGGTTCACTTTCCACTTTAATTGTTCCTTTATGCATATCAACAATCCATTTCGCAATTGCTAAACCAAGACCATGTCCGCCCATTTGTCTAGACCTAGATTTGTCCGCTCTGTAAAAGCGATCAAAAATTCTTTTTTGTTCATCTTTATGGATACCAACACCCGTATCAGCCACTCGAATTTCAACTGCATTCGGTCTTTGCTTAATCAATACTTTTACGTGTCCTTGTGGAGTGGTGTATTTAATTCCGTTATCCAATAATATATACATGAGCTGCGTAAGCTTTTCTTCATCTCCCGAAAGCTCTATCTGGTCAGGTGCTTCTAGATGTAAGCTAATATTTTTAGAGTGAGCAAGTGGCTCAACGGACTGCATTACTTTTTCAACCATTTTTTTAATATCAAATTTATTAAAGGCTTGCTGGTTTTTGCTAGCATCAGACCGAGCCAGCGTAAGCAAATCACTTACAAGCTTAGTCATCCGCTTTACTTCTGCTTTCATATTACCGACAAGCTTTTTAGAAAAAGGATCTTCATTTACTTCATCCTGCATTTCGAGCGCATTAATAGATGATAGCATCACGCTTAATGGCGTTCTCAATTCATGAGAAGCATCGGCTACAAACTCTTTTTGCTTTAAAAATGCGGTTTCAATGGGAATCATTGCACGCTTTGACATTAAACGACTCATGTAAATGGCTACGCCTACAAATAAAACTGTTAACGATAACATGATGACCAAAAGCCACTTTAGCAACTGGTATAGAAACGAAACGTTTTTACCAATGTAAAGCATCCCTAAAAACTCACCTTTATAAAAAATTGGCTGTCCAGTCATAAGCAAATCAATACTTACCTTAAATTCATCTTCAGCATGACCATTCCGCTCAAACTTTTCCACATTTGGACGAATTGTTTCAATGCGTTCTTTACGCACTTCATTTTCAATCGGAATCCAGCCGTTAATTAAGTTTAGCAATTTCGGTCTTAGTCCTTCACTTGCTTCGCTGCCCATTAGTAACTGACCTTCTGGACTAACGACATAATAAAAGAACGCATCTTCCCTTGCCACAACAATATCTTGGTATTCATCTTCTACTTGGTCATTTTGCTCGACCAAAAGACTTTTCACAAATTTTGTTTCTTGCTTGAGCAACATGTTTAAGCTTTGCTGCTGGTTACTGCTAATCACAACGTAAACAAGTGAATAGACGATAAACACAAATAAAAGCAGAAATATCATTAACAGCGCACTGTAGCGAAAGGTAAGACGATTTTGCGTTTTGCTAAATAAATCTTGCTTCATCCGGTTACGAGCTCTTCTTATTAACTTTTTAGTCAATTTTATAACCTACTCCACGTATACTTTGGATGAGCTCTTGTTTCCCAAAATGATCTAGCTTTTTTCGCAGGAGTTTGACCGTTGCATCGATTGTTTTAATGGATACATCCGATTCATAGCCCCAAACGCGATCTAATATAATATCTCTTGATAAGACCTGTCCCTTATTTTTCAGTAAAAAGTCCAACAGCTGAAATTCTCTTGGGCTGAGCTGGATTGATTTGTCTCCACTATTCATCATTTGACTCGAACGGTTTAAGGTGATTTGATCGATTTTAACAGTTTCTTCAACAATTGGAGCATAGTTGCGGCGAGACAAAGCTCTCAGCCTGGCCAACAGTTCATCAATTTCAAACGGCTTCACCATATAATCGTCCGCACCAGCATCTAATCCATGCACGCGATCTTGAACAGCATCTTTTGCTGTTAACATTAAAATTGCGCCATTATAGCCTTCCTTTCGAAGCTGTTGGCAAATTTCTACTCCATCTCCGTTTGGCATCATCCAATCCAAAATGAGAATATCATAATGCGCATCAACAGCATAAAAGTAAGCATCACGCCCCTCCGTCACCCATTCGACGTTAAAGCCGGCTTTTTTCTTTAACATATAACTTACTAGCTCTCCTAGTTGCAAATCATCTTCTGCTAATAAAACATTCATATTTTCTCAGCTCCATTCATTTATAAATATACTACTTTATCGCTAGGACATAAACAATCAGCAGGTAGGTTTACCTGCTGATTGTTTATGTTATTATTTATTTTATTTATGTCAACGGTTAAAAGCATGTTGAGAATGAGAATTTGATTGGTTGTTTACACTTTCTGTTACTTGTACCACGCGGCGACATATTTCAGCTCGTACTCCGCGCTCTTTTAATTTTTCTACAATTTGTTCTAACTTATTGTAAGGCTTTTGCGTTTTCATTTTCATTCCTCACTTTATTTAGAATAATGGATTACGAAAAATTCTCAATGTCATACTTTTTCTTTGTTTCTTCTAACCAAGTTGGATATTCAGACTGAAATTTATTCTCTAACAAGAGTTGTTTAATTTCCTCTTTGCTATTTTCATAGTTCGCATCTTGAGCTGCTTTTTTATCAATTACTTTAATAACGTGATAACCATACTCTGTTTTAACAGGCTCACTAATTTCATTAACATTTAAGTCGAATGCAGCATCACTAAACTCTTGAACCATATCTTCTTTACTAAAGTATCCCAAATCTCCTCCATCTTCCTTAGAGGCTGTATCCGTCGAATATTCTTTTGCTAACTCAGCAAATTTCTCACCATCGCTCAGTTTTTTCTTAACTTCATTAGCCGTTTTTTCATCTTTTACAAGAATATGACTTGCTTTTACCTGCTCTGGCTGATCAAATGAGTCTTTGTTTTCATCAAAATATGATTTCATCTCGTCTTCAGAGATGTCAATTGTATCTTCTACCAGCTTTTTAGCTTTTAAGTTTGTTTCTAAATCCTTTTTTACTTCGCTTTCTTTAATACCATTTGCTTCTAAAGCTTGATTAAACGTATCTTCTCCACCGTATGATGTAATTAACGCATCAAGCTCTTTGTCGAGTTCTTTTTCACTAATTGTTACACTTTTCTTTTCCGCTTCTTTATTAATGACTTTTTGTTCAATCATTGAATCTAAAACGTCAGTTCCACCTTGAGACATTAACACTTCATATAATTGGTCTTTTGTGATTTTGTCTCCATCAACACTTGCTACTGCATCAACGCGATTGACTTGGTACACGACACCCGCAATGATAGCACCAGCAGCAATGATACCAAGAAAAGAAAAAAGCTTTTTCTTTTTCTTCTTATCCATTTTCTTACCTCTCCTAACTTCCATCCATGACTTACGCTATGTATGTAAGCGCAAGAATTATGAGCTTTTTGAACAGTTTTCTTTCTACGCTTCTAACTATACAAAAACAAAATGAAAAGTTGGTGAAAGCGTAAAAAGAGTTTGCTCTGTTTACGAACCATGTGAGGTAATCTTTGAAGTTGTTTATCTTATATAGAGAAATTTGGAGGACATTATGATTAAAGAAGTTGCTTTTTTCCGTATTAAAAAAGAGCTACTAGCAGAGTTTGAAGAAGCATTTCATCAAGCCGCTCACGTTATCGCACCTGTACCAGGATATATTAATCATTCCATTCACCGATGCATTGAAACAGATACTAAATATATGATTATTGTTGAATGGGAAAATGTTGAAAGTCATATGGTGAATTTTGTCCAATCTTCATTATTCGAAGAATGGGACAAACAAATGGGACGTTTCTTCGAGCCAAACGTTACAATGGACCATTATGTCAATGTTCATCCCTCTAAACATTGACATTCGTATGAAAAAAGCTTATTCTTAGCTTAGCACCCTATCCATCACCATTTCGCTTGTTGCGGGACACTTAACCAGTTCGGAATGGATAGGGTGTTTTTGTCTGTTTCAAATATAAAAAATACATAGAATAATAAAGAGACTGAGACA
>NZ_BCVD01000180.1 GCF_001591565.1 Priestia flexa NBRC 15715
AAACTCGTTCGGATGTTTTTTGTTTTGAAAACCTAACTATTGTAGAAGAGTCATGATTCGTTTTTGAGAAGGACTCATTTAGCTTTGTCCCAGCTTCTTTTTGTATATTTAAGAAAATGGATAAAAAAAGAAAGAAAGGAAAAGATATAAATAGCAATTCTTCTTTCAGTCATCTTTATGAAGTGACAAATTACATGTGTGAGGTGATGATGGATGAAACGAACCATTCATCAAATAATCATTGTATGTACTATCAGCAGCTTTTTAGTAAGCTTAGCTGGAGTAGTAGAAGCTGAGCGCCCAATGACTATTTTTTTAGAGCGTACGTATGTAGATGGAGTTATTAGTCAAGAGGTCTTGAATTCCCCGTACATGACAAAAGAAGAAGTACTAAGCGCGTATCCTATGTGGAGAGTGATTAAAGCATCAGACGAAGAGGTTGTACTTAGAAAGGCGGTTGACGACATTTCGCCAATGCTTAAAGAAAACGGCTACGTTGGCTTATCAGTTAACGGAGTATTATCTACGTTTGAAGGGAAGCCGGTAAATTCCACAAATATTATTCAATCTTTCTTTCAGATTGATGTAGAAAAATTAGAGAGCTATCAAGAAGAGCTGCTGAAAGATGGGATTCGTGTTCAAACGAAAGATGATTACGTATCCTTGATGGATTTTTATAAAATGTACGAGCTTAATTCGCGGCCTACTTCTAGTAAGTAGCCGCTTTTTGTCGCGTTCTAATTCACAGTAAGGACTCGAAAGCAGATTTCTTTTTATTTCTATGTCAAATTCCTTCTATTCACTTTTAGGGTTGTGTTAAAATAATAGTCAGCGCTAAATGTTCGACAGAGTATGCAAAAGCAATTGTGAAATTAAAATTATTACGGCTTCTTAGTTGGAAGATAGATGAATGAACTGGGCAGTGTTCTCTACTTGATGATAACAAGGAGGGTAGACTGCCTTCGTTCATGTGAGAGGGAGAGAGTTAGTTGATTGATTATATCAGAGGTGTGATTACATATATTAATCCAGAATACGTTGTCATTGAAAACCAAGGAATGGGCTATCAGGTATTTACACCAAACCCTTATGTGTTTTCAGTTGATAATGAAGAGAGAGTTATTTATACGTATCAGTATGTCCGTGAAGATATCTTAGCACTGTACGGCTTTAATTCTCGCGAACAAAAAGAACTATTCATGAAATTAATTAGCGTCTCAGGCATTGGTCCAAAAGGTGCGCTGGCGATTCTAGCATCAGGTAACCCTTCTCAGGTGGTGCAGGCCATTGAAGAAGAAAATGAAAAGTTTTTGGTGAAGTTTCCAGGAGTAGGAAAAAAAACAGCTCGTCAAATGATTTTGGACTTGAAAGGCAAGCTTCATGATATCGTACCGGATGCAGTGCCATCACTATTTGCTGATATGGACGAACAAGAAGTTAAATCACAAAGCTCAGAAGCTTTAGATGAGGCTATCGAGGCATTAAAAGTACTTGGATATGCAGAGCGAGAGATTAATAAGGTAGTTCCAGCCTTAATGCAACAGTCGATGACGACAGATCAATATATTAAGGAAGCGTTGAAGCGTTTGCTTAAGTAACGAATGAAGGAGGAATATGATGGACGATCGTATTGTGACAGGCGATGCACTTAGCGAAGAAGAAGTGCTAGAGCAAAGTCTTAGACCTCAATTTCTACAACAGTATATTGGTCAGCATAAAGTAAAAAGCCACTTAGATATCTTTATTAAAGCTGCTAAAATGCGAAGCGAAACGTTGGATCATGTTTTACTATATGGACCTCCTGGCTTAGGGAAAACAACGTTGGCGACCATTATTGCAAATGAGATGGGCGTGCAAATTCGCACTACTTCCGGACCTGCCATTGAGCGTCCTGGAGATTTAGCGGCTGTACTAACAAGCTTAGAACCGGGCGATGTGTTGTTTATTGATGAAATTCATCGTCTTAATCGATCGGTTGAAGAGGTCCTTTACCCTGCAATGGAGGATTTCTGTCTAGATATTGTGATTGGAAAAGGCCCAAGCGCTCGCTCCGTGCGTTTAGATTTGCCACCCTTTACGCTTGTGGGGGCGACAACAAGAGCTGGTTTGCTCTCATCACCACTGCGAGATCGTTTCGGGGTTTTAAGCCGCTTGGAATATTACCAAGAAGAAGACTTAGCGTCTATTGTAGAGCGTACTGCTTCTATTTTAAATGTAGGCATCGATACGCAAGCTACGCATGAAATTGCCAGGCGAGCTCGTGGGACCCCGAGGATTGCCAACCGGCTTTTAAGACGCGTTCGCGATTTTGCGCAGGTAAAAGGTGATGGTGAGATTACTGTTCAGCTTGCTACAGAAGCTTTAGAGATGCTGCAAGTCGACCGTTTAGGTTTGGATCATATTGACCATAAATTATTAAGAGGGATTATTGAAAAATTCCGTGGAGGTCCAGTTGGCTTAGATACAATTTCGGCTACCATTGGTGAAGAATCACATACAATTGAAGATGTATATGAGCCGTACTTACTTCAGATTGGCTTTCTGCAAAGAACGCCTAGAGGGCGGATTGTGACGCGGCTTGTGTATGATCATTTTCAAATGGAGGTGCCAGAGAAGTGAACGAACTCCCTAAATTCGTAATGATTGTGGGTGGTATTTTACTATTGGTCGGTTTTTTGCTACAATTTATCGGCAAACTTCCTGGTGATATTTTAATTAAAAAAGGAAATACAACCTTTTATTTTCCAATCGTTACGTCGATTGTTATTAGCATTTTATTATCGCTTATTTTCTTTTTTATTGGTCGATTTAAATAATTATTTTAGTAGGAACAGGTGAATGAAATGAAAGTAGATTTATTTGATTTCCATTTACCGGAGGAATTGATTGCGCAAACGCCGCTTGAAAAGCGTGATGCATCAAGACTCATGGTAGTAAACAAAGAAACAGGTGAGGTACGTCATCATATGTTTCAAGACCTTCTTGACTATTTACAAGAAGGTGATTGTCTTGTATTAAACGATACGCGTGTTTTACCAGCTCGTTTATTTGGAACAAAAGAAGATACGGGCGCTAATATTGAAGTTCTTCTTTTAAAACAAACGGAAGGTGACATGTGGGAAACGCTTGTGAAGCCCGCTAAGCGAGTTAAAGAAGGAACGGTTATTTCATTTGGAGATGGTCGCTTAACGGCTGTTTGTAAAGGTGTGAGTGATCAGGGGGGAAGGCTGCTGGAATTTAAGTATGACGGAATCTTTTATGAAGTATTAGAACAGCTTGGTGAAATGCCGCTGCCACCTTATATCAAAGAACGCCTTGATGACCGCGAACGCTATCAAACTGTGTTTGCACGTGAACAAGGTTCAGCTGCAGCACCAACGGCAGGACTTCACTTCACGGAAGAGATGTTGGAAGAAATTAAAGCGAAAGGTGTGCATATTGCTTTCTTAACACTGCACGTTGGCCTAGGAACCTTCAGACCCGTAAGCGTAGATGATCTGGAAGAGCATGATATGCACGCTGAATACTATCAAGTGAGCGAAGAGACAGCTTCGTTGTTGAATTCAGTGCGTGAACAAGGTGGACGAATTATCTCTGTTGGTACCACGTCTACGCGAACGCTTGAAACAATCGCAACTGAACACGACGGTGTGTTTAAAGCTTCATCGGGCTGGACGAGCATCTTTATTTTCCCTGGATATGAATTTAAAGCAATTGATGGTATGATTACAAACTTCCATTTGCCGAAGTCAACGCTTATTATGCTTGTTAGCGCGTTAGCTGGACGTGAGCATATCATCGGCGCATATGAAACAGCGGTAAAAGAAAAGTATCGATTCTTTAGCTTTGGCGATGCCATGCTAATCTTGTAATTTAACATGAAAGGAATACACTAATGACAGCTATTCGTTATGAACATATTAAAACATGTAAGCAAACCGGAGCACGCCTTGGCATTGTGCATACTCCACACGGATCTTTTGAAACGCCGATCTTTATGCCAGTTGGTACGCTTGCTACAGTAAAAACAATGTCTCCTGAAGACTTAAAAGCAATGGGAGCAGGAATTATTTTAAGCAACACGTATCATCTATGGCTACGTCCAGGTCACGAAATTGTAAAAAAAGCTGGCGGACTTCATAAATTCATGAACTGGGACCGTCCAATTTTAACGGATTCAGGTGGTTTCCAAGTGTTTAGTCTAAGCGATCTTCGACGTATTGAAGAAGAAGGCGTGCATTTCCGCAATCACTTAAATGGTGACAAGTTATTCCTATCACCTGAAGGAGCAATGGAGATTCAAAACGCACTTGGTTCGGATATCATGATGGCATTTGATGAGTGTCCACCATATCCAGCTGAATATGATTATTTAAAGCGTTCAGTAGAGCGTACAAGCCGTTGGGCTGAGCGCTGTTTAGAAGCTCACAGTCGTCCGCAAGACCAAGGATTATTTGGGATTGTACAAGGAGGAGAATTTGAAGATTTACGTCGTCAGAGTGCTTCTGACTTGGTTTCTATGGACTTCCCGGGTTATGCTGTAGGAGGACTATCTGTTGGAGAACCAAAAGACGTTATGAATCGCGTGCTTGAGTTTACAACACCTTATCTGCCTGCGGATAAACCTCGTTACTTAATGGGCGTAGGTTCACCAGATTCATTGATTGATGGAGCAATCCGTGGAATTGATATGTTTGACTGCGTGCTACCAACGCGTATTGCACGTAACGGTACATTAATGACAAGTGAAGGGCGCTTAGTTGTTAAAAATGCAAAATATGCAGAAGACTTTGGGCCAATCGATCCAAACTGTGATTGCTATACGTGTAAAAATTATTCAAGAGCGTATATTCGCCACTTAATTCGTTCTAATGAAACGTTTGGAATTCGATTAACATCTTACCATAACTTATATTTTCTGCTAAACTTAATGGAGCAAGTCCGTGAAGCTATTCGCGAAGATCGATTAGGTGACTTCCGTGATGAATTCTTTGATAAATATGGATTTAACGGACCAAATGCAAAAAATTTCTAGGTCATTACAGGGGTTTTTCATCAACATATGAATAAGTACCTGTTGATAAATTGATTAAAGGAGGAGATCTTGTGGAAATTTTCCAAGCAATATGGCCATTACTTTTAATGTTCGCCATCTTTTATTTCTTATTAATTCGTCCACAGCAAAAGCGTCAAAAAGCTGTACAGCAAATGCAGTCTGAACTGAAGAAAGGTGACAAAGTCATCACAATCGGTGGAATGCACGCTTTAGTTGAAGCAATTGATGAAGGAACAGTTATTGTGAAAACAACAGACGGTTCTAAAATGGTATTTGACCGCGCTGCAATTCGTGAAATCCGTAGCGAAGCGTAATTATAGAAAGAGACTGAGACA
>NZ_BCVD01000181.1 GCF_001591565.1 Priestia flexa NBRC 15715
AAATTATTTTAATGCGACGCTAGTGATCTCATTTATTTGAATTTCTCCTTTTGATTTTTAATTTTACATATAAAATACTAATTACTGCTGTTCTATCCCTATTTCTTGTAATTTTGCTTGTAATTTGGTTAACCGGAATACATTGTACCTTCGTATTTTCATATTCGAAGTCTTTTTCTTAAAAAAATATGATTTTATAAATGGAACTGAACCTTTATTTCATTGTTACATTACTTAGACGGTTAAATCTGAAACTTTATAACCTTGTTTTTTGTTGTATTAGGGGCTTTTTAAATTCTTCTAATTAACGTAGAAAAAATGGATTTTCAGCAGAAGTGTAAAAAGCAAATCAGCAAAAAGTGTAAAATTCGACTTGACGTCTACATTCGTGTTCTAAGTTCTGTATAATAAGATTTATCATAAGCAAAAAGCCGGGGGAAAGTATGAAAGAAACTATAAAAAAACTTGTAGATAATTTTAATAAGAATTTAGAAGTTTACAAATCTAGTAAGAATAAGTACAACGAACATTCAACAAGAATTGAATTTATAGATCCTTTTTTTGAGGCGTTAGGGTGGGATATAAGTAATAGTAGAGGATTACAACCCGCAATAAGAGAGGTTATTCCGGAAGATTATATTAAATCTGTTGCAAGGCCAGATTACACTTTTGCAGTAAACGGTATTAAAAAATTTTTCGTGGAAGCAAAAAAGCCGTCTGTTGATATTTTGATAGATCCAGATCCTGCTTTTCAAGCAAGAAGTTACGGCTGGTCAGCCGGTCATTTTATCTCGATTTTAACTAATTTTGAATATCTCCTAATCTATGATACAACTGTTCCACCTAAGAGTAGTGATTATCCATATACTGCCTTAGTGAAAAAGTATCATTTTACAGAATACATCGAAAAGTGGGATGAAATAAACGAACTGGTTTCAAGGGAAACTCTTTATAGCGGAAAGTTCGACTCAAGTTTTAATCATCTAATGGCAAATAGAGACCACAAATCAATTGATGATTATTTTTTAAGGCAAATTAATGAATGGAGAATCCAACTAGCAAACGAAATTATAAAACAAAATCCAGACTATTCCCTTGAATACATAAATGACATTACTCAGAACTTTATTAATCAGATGGTCTTTTTGAGGATATGCGAAGATCGAAATTTACCAATATATCATAAACTTCAAGAAACAACTATTGACCCAACAAAGGTGAAAAATGAGTTGCTTGATGTTTTGAAGGCTGCGGATAAAAAATATAATTCAGGTCTTTTTGAGGATAATCAACTAATTTTAGAGTTGAGTGATGAACTTATCCTAGACATAATAAAAAGCTTATATTACCCGCAGAGTCCTTTTGTATTCAGTGTTATTGAAGCAAATATTTTAGGAGAAATTTATGAATTATTCTTGGCAGAAAAATTAACATTATCACATGATGGTACAGTGATTCTTTCAAAGAAAAAAGAAAATATAAATCGGGATATAGTATCTACTCCAATAGAAATCGTTAAAATAATGGTTAAAAAGGCGTTGGAACCTCTGTGTCAGGGTAAAAAACCAAAAGAAATTTTAGAAATAAAAGTAGCTGACATTGCCTCTGGTTCAGGGATTTTTCTAATAGAAGTGTTTGAGTATCTAATTGAATTTGTAAAAGAATGGTATCTAAAAAATAAACCTAACTACTTATTAGAAGTAGGGAATTCAGAATACTCTCTTCCATTTGAGGATAAAAGAGAGATTTTATTGTCATGTATTTTTGGTATCGATATTGATCCTAATGCAGTTGAGGTAGCGAAATTTAGTCTATTATTAAAGTTACTTGAAAAGGAGACAGTACCGACGCTTCTTAATCGAGAAAGCTTACTACCCTATTTAGATGAAAACATTAAACAGGGAAACGCATTAATTGATTATAACCATATTCATAAACTAGAACTCAATTCTAATGAGAGTTATGAAATAGCGCCATTTAATTGGGAATTTAAAGATGGAGTAAAAACATTTGATACTATAATTGGTAATCCGCCATATGTAACAACTGAAGATATGGTAAATTTATTACCTAGAATTGAATATGAGATATACAAGAAGAAGTATAACTCTTCCTATAAGCAATTTGATAAATATTTCATTTTTATTGAACGTGCATTGGAAAAACTAAAACCTAATGGGGTACTTTGTTACATAGTTCCGAATAAGTTTTCAAAAATAAAATCTGGTGAAAAACTTCGTAAATTACTAACAAAAGAGTCACTTATAAAGGAATTTATTGATTTTAATTCTGCTCAACTTTTTAAGAAAAAAGGAGTTACCACCTATAGCTCGATTCTAGTAGCTCAGAAAAGAGAAAATACGCACTTTGAATTTGAAGAAGTTTCAAATTTAAATGAATGGTGGGCAAACCAGTATAATTTAGATCAAAAGCGAAGAGTCACTTTAGACAGTCGCATATTGTCCGAATCATCATGGGTAATAGTTTCTGACACTAAACAGGCGCAGCTAATAAATAAACTTTATGAAAATGCTACTCCATTAGGTAAGGGAGTTGCTGATATTTTTAATGGAATTCAAACAAGTGCTGAATCACCGTTTCCCGTCTACTGGTTTACTAATGAGCAAATCATTGAAGACAATAAAAAATACATTAGAGTAATTAAAAACGAAAGTGAATACCTAATTGAAAAGCAAATTTTACGACCATATTTTAAACCAACAAAAGGTTCAGAACGAAACATGGACACGTATGATCCGCTAGTTGCAAATAAATGGATAATATTCCCTTACGATAAAGAAGGTAAGATTATTACTCCTTCTGAAATGGCGCAAAATTACCCATATGCTTATCATTATTTAAAGCAACACTACAATCGATTGTTACCAAAACAAATAAGTGGTGATAAGAAGGGACGTGATGTACCCCACGCTACTGCAGATACTTGGTATCATTATGGAAGAATTCAAGCTTTAACTCGTTTTATTGATACGCCGAAATTAATCGTAGGAATCCTAACAAAGAAACCACTTTATATCTATGATAAACAAGACATGTTAATTGCTTCAGGTGGAACAGCTGGTTACTGTGCTATTGCTGAAAGAGAAGACAGTCCGTACAAACTCGAATTTGTTCAAGCTGTTTTGAATCACCCTGTTATTGAATGGCTAACTTCTATAATTGGAAGTGATTTTGATAATGGCTTTCATTCAAGAGGAACAGCGGTACTGGAGAATATACCAATAATAAGAATTGATTTTAACAATGAGGAACAAGCTAAATTATATTATAATACTATTGAGGGAACTCGTAGAATCTATGCAATTAATGAAGAGCTAAAGAAAAAGCTTGATAAAAGAAGGCTCAATGCATTAATTAGTGAGAAGGAACAATTAATTAAGTCAATTCAAGAAAATGTGAGTAAACTTTACGGTATAGAAGATATGCTCAAGTGATTTTTTAAAGGGTGGAAGTAATGAAATTAAAAGTAAACAGCACTGAACAAAAGCTCAGAGGAGGTTATTATACTCCAAAATTAATAGCCGATTTTATTGTTAAATGGGCATTACCTCAAAAGAGGAACTCAGATAATAATGTTCTTCAAATACTTGAACCAAGTTGTGGTGATGGTGTTTTTTTAGAAAGTCTTACTAACCTTCAAAACTTAAATAAGTTTTATTGTACAGCAATTGAATTAATCGAAAATGAGGCAAATGTTGCAAAGGAAAGAACTTTTTATAATCCTGATTTTAATGTTATTAATTCTGACTTCTTTGAAGAATTTAATAGTAATCTAAAAAATAAAAAGTTCGACATAATACTTGGTAATCCTCCGTATATAAGATATCAATATCTTACTGCTGGGCAAAGAGATACACAGGCTAAAATTCTCGTTGAGAATGGGATGAAATCGAACAAATTAATAAATGCTTGGGTATCCTTTGTGGTTGCTGCTGTTCAAATGCTCAATAATAACGGTAAGGTTGGACTAGTCATACCAGCGGAGCTTTTGCAAGTGGCGTATGCCGAGGAACTTCGCTTGTTTCTAATTGAACACCTTTCAAAAGTATCTATTGTCACTTTTGAAGAATTAGTATTCCCAGACGTACAACAAGAAGTAGTTCTGCTTCTTGGAGAGAAAACTGAAAAAAAAGTAAAAGAGAAAAATAAAATTACTGTTATAGAAGTAAAAAACGTTAGTACTTTAGAAGAACAATTTAATAATCTTACTATAGAATTCAAAGATGTTGATCATACATCGGACAAATGGACAAAGTACTTTTTAAATAATGAAGAGATTACGTTAATAAACCAAATAAAAAGTAATGACAAGTTTTTGAAGTTTAAAGAAATTGCTGATATTGATATTGGGATCACCACTGGAAATAATAAATATTTTTCAGTAGACAATGAAACAGTTCAAAAGTATGGTTTGCAAGAAGTGACTTTACCATTGATCGGCAGAAGCGCTCATGCGAGCGGTCTATATTTTAATTATGATGACTGGAGAAAGAATGTTGATAAAGGTGTTGCTGCTCAACTTGTTTATTTCCCAAATAAGTCTTATGATTCATTGCCTCACAATTATCAGGAGTATATTAAATTTGGTGAAGAAAAAGGAATGCACACTGGGTACAAGTGTAGCATACGTGAGAATTGGTTTCATATCCCATCCGTATGGGTTCCAGATGCTTTCTTTCTAAGAAGAAACAATAAATTTCCTAAGTTTGTATTAAATGATATTGATGCAGTGAGTACTGATACTATGCATAGGATACGATTTAATAAAGACATTGACAGGGATAAAGCGCTGCTTTCTTATTACAATAGTATAACCTTTGCTTTTACTGAGATTGAAGGCAGGAGCTATGGGGGCGGAGTTCTTGAAATATTGCCGGGAGAGTTGGAAAAGATTGTATTACCGAATCTTCAGGATATTGACCGTTCATTAACAAGTACCCTAATAAGTAAAATAGACAAAGTTATTAGAGACAATGAAGATATTGAAATTATCCTTGATGAAATTGATCAAACAGTTTTAATAGAATATATAGGGATAGAAAAAGAAGTGGTGCTACAATTCCGTAAAATATGGAAAAAACTTATGAATAGAAGATTAAATAGAAAAAAAAGAAATGGGAAATAAGGTCTGGGTTATCTCAAGTGTCGAGTTTCGGCGTAGAGATAACCCATTTTTATGTAAAGACTGAATCAATTTTTAATTAAGTCATTTACAGG
>NZ_BCVD01000182.1 GCF_001591565.1 Priestia flexa NBRC 15715
AGGTTTATCATTGACTGAATTACTTATGTCCCAGCCTCTTTTAGCTTTTGCTTTCACGAAGCTCTTCGTTTAAGCTTTTTATTTCTTTAATTAGTTCGACCATCTCTTGCTTAGCCTCAGGATATTGATGATTCCAATGCTTAATTAACGGTGGCATTGACTTTGAAATATATGTATACAAAGCCCACTTCTCAATCTTATCCTTTAAATCTGGATTTGTTTCTCCCACCATGAGCTCCGTATATTTTTCTAGAAGTGCATCAAACTTCTCGTTAAATTCTTTATCCATAAATTGGCGCCTCCTTGTCTTGTGCTCGACATAAAATGGGACAGCTTTTACAATACTTCTTCTTTCCAGCCAGCTGATAGGATAGACAGCACGTTTGACGACTTTTTGCTCTTGTATAGCACCTTAAAGGGTTGACTTCATATTGACCAAACTGATTACCCGCTGCTTCATAGAAAAGATAAGTAAAGTCATCTTCTAACTGAAGCTGATTGACGTTATTATCTTTTTTTAATTGGTCATATAGCCAAAGTAGGTACACGGCAATGTTTTCCCACAGCACCCTTTTTGAAATACCTGTATATTGATTAAGTGGATTCCAGATTGACTCAAATCCTTCAGACAAGAGTTCAGTCACTATTTCTTTTCGTTCTTCGTTTCGATTCGCTACGTCAACTTGAGTAATGGCTTGTTCCGGGTAATAGACTTGAGGTAACCATAACCCATCATCTTCACACTCTGCTTGTAAAGAAAGGCGCTGCACGTCGACTCTTTTTTGACATACTGAAAAGGCATATAAGCAGCCTGCTGCTACAAACCCCAATCTTTTTGCAAAAATAGAAGCGACCACTCTTAAGTTGGGCGCTTCTATCTTGTCTTGAATAAAAGAGAGAGCACTCTCCATCTTCCGCTCATCAGCAAGATCTGCTATCTTCATCTCATAGGCTGACGTTTGTATAAAAGTAGCTCTAAACTTCTCTGCTAACGCTTGCTGTTCTTTTTTATTAAGCATGCTGGAGTTCAGCTCCAACCTTTTGAACCACACATCTTCCTCTGCCGTGCGGAATACAAAGCGGTGTCCCAAAAAGCGGGTCAACTGTTACTTCACAATTCATATTAAACACATTACGAACCAGCTGACACGTAATCACTTCTTCAGGTTTTCCCTGCGCATAAATTTGTTTGTCCTGAAGTGCTACAATATGGTGAGCATAACGACATGCTAAATTTAAATCATGTAAAACCATTACGATTGTTCGCTGTTCTTTTTCATTTAGTTCAAACAGCAAATCAAGGATTTCAATTTGATGAGTCATATCCAAATACGTTGTTGGTTCGTCAAGCAAGATAATATCCGTATCTTGAGCAAGAGTCATAGCAATCCAAGCACGCTGCCTTTGCCCTCCAGATAAAGAGTCTACCTGCCGATCAGCTAAATCACTTAGCCCTGTCGATTCTAGCGCTTTTTGAACCTTTTCTTCGTCTTCTTTCGACCATTGGCGAAACCAATTTTGATAAGGGTAACGCCCCTGCTTCACAAGCTGTAAAACAGTAAGACCCTCAGGTGCTACCGGTCCTTGGGGTAGGATAGCTAATTGCTTAGCAATTTCTTTTGTTGGCAAAGATGATATTTTAGATCCTTCTAACAGAACCGAACCTGTTTGCGGCTTTAAAAGCCGAGCAAGTGAGCGTAACAGCGTTGACTTCCCACAGCCGTTACTTCCGATAAAAACCGTAATCTCCCCTTTAGGAATCTTCAAATCTAATTCATTGATAATCATTGTTTCTCCATACGACAAGCTTAACGACTTTGTTTCTAATGAATGCATGACTTTCACTCCTTTTTTGAAAAGATTAAGTTTAGACGTTACGCTGCTTATATAACAAGTAGATAAAATATGGTGCTCCAATTGCTGCTGTGAAAACACCTGCTGGTATTTCAAGCGGTAAAAAGAACGTTCTTCCTACTAAATCTGCAGCCACAATTAAAATTGCACCAATCAGTGCCGATAATGGAAGCAATACTCCAAACGACGAGCCAACGAGGCGGCGAGCAATATGAGGTGCTAATAGCCCAACAAAGCTAATACCTCCAGCAAACGCGACGGCGGTACCCGTTAGTGCCGTACTCATTACAAGCAGCATTAAGCGGTTTTTTTGAACATGACTTCCCACATTAATAGCAACTTCTTCACCCAGCTCTTGAATATTCAGGTTACGAACCATAACCAATGCAATAATGATTAA
This sequence comes from Priestia flexa NBRC 15715, assembly GCF_001591565.1. Classification (GTDB taxonomy): domain Bacteria; phylum Bacillota; class Bacilli; order Bacillales; family Bacillaceae_H; genus Priestia; species Priestia flexa. Next base: position 2,255 of record NZ_BCVD01000182.1, read on the forward strand.
AATAACAGTAATTGGCGCAATCGTATATACATTTGTCCAGTTTGATCCATATACGCTACCAGTAATCCAAATATTCGCTTGGCTCGCTTGATAAATTGGACCCATAATCATAAATAAGGTTGTCATTGCCTTGGTCAAAGCGGTTAAGCCGATGCCAATCAGTACTAAGGTAATCGGTGATACTCCGTTTCGCCAAGCGAAAATATAAAGCAAGATTGCTACAATTAAAGCGCCTAAAAATGCGCTAAGCGGCAGCCATTGAATGCTAACTGTTAGGGAGTTTTTCTCGTCGCTAAATAATGCTAAAAATAAAACGACTCCAACAGAAGCTCCTCCCGTTAAACCAATTAAGTCTGGTGATGCCAAAGGATTGCGAACAAGACCTTGAAGAATGGCTCCTGCTGCCGCTAAGCAAATGCCTGCACAAATAGCGACAAGAATACGAGGTAACCGAAATGACGTGACCACTAATTTTTCAAACTCAAGGCCCTGCCCAAATAAAATTCCGATAATTTTAAATGGGCCAATGAACAATTCACCCATCCCAGCACTTAATACAAAGAGTGCAAACAGTAACAATGTACAAACTGAAATAATAATTGTAGCTTTTATATTTAGTAAAAAAGAGAGATTTTTTAAACGAATCGGTTGATATTTCTTCATGCTTTAGCGCCCTTTCTTGCTAAATAAATAAAGAATGGGGTTCCAATAAAAGCAGTCATAACGCCAACAGGAATCTCTTCCGGCATAATAACATAGCGAGCTGCAATATCTGCAATTAACAGCAAAATCCCCCCTGCTACTGCGCTATAAGGGAAAATCCAACGATAGTCGTGGCCCACAAACGCTCTTACGATATGAGGAATGATAATACCTACAAAGCTAATAGGGCCTGCAATGGCAACGGCTCCTCCTGCCAAGATGGCAATGAGTATACCTGCTGTTAGTTTGACAGCAACGGTTCGCTGCCCTAAACTTCTCGCCACATCTTCACCCATATTTAAAATATTTATTTTCCCTGCCAGAATAAATGACACGATAATTGCGACAGCAATATAAGGTAGTACGCCATACAACACTTCTAGTTTACGCCCTTGTACTGAACCTGCTAGCCAATACAGTACTTGATCGAGTGCTGTTTCATCCAATACGAGTAAACCTTGTGTTAAAGAAGAAAAAAACGCAGCAATTGCTGCTCCAGCAAGCGTCATTTTTATAGGCGTTAGTCCTTCTTTACCAATCGAGCCTAACAAATACACTGCTACTACGGTTAAAGCCGCTCCAACAAATGCAATCCACGTAAAGGCTTGCAGAGAGTTTACTGAAAAAATCATGATGGCAACCACGATAAAAAAACCTGCTCCAGCATTCACACCAAGAATATCAGGGGAAGCAAGCGGATTTTTCGTTAACGCTTGCATCATTGCGCCTGCAATCCCAAGACATGCACCTACAACAGCACCTATTAGAGCACGTGGTAATCGAACATTTTGTATAACTAAATGTTCGTTTGAACCATCGAACGACTGGAACGCATTTATAGCTGTTTTTATGCTTGTATCTGTATAGCCTAAGACAATGCTTAAACCAATACAAATTAGTAGAAAGATTATACTTAAAATTAAACCAGTTACTCTCATTTGTCTATTTTGCAAAATCATCTTCATTGCTCCTCTAAGGTAGCCTATTTAACTATTACTTTCTTTTAGTTTAGGGAACATTAAAATGAGTGTCAATGACTTTGAGAATCATTTTCAACTTTTTATTGACAGCCTTTAATTTTTGCAATATTATCATAGTTGTAATTGAAAATCATTATCAATCATACATAGGGGGTTCATTAAATGAAAGCGTCTAAAGTGAAATATTTATTCTCACTGATGGCTGTAATGGTTCTTGTTTTCTTAGCAGCTTGCGGTAATTCATCATCTGAAGGTGAAAAAGAAAACAGCGACAGCGCAGCAAAAGATCAGTCTTATACAATTAAACACGCAATGGGTGAAACAAAAATTGACGGAACGCCAAAACGTGTTGTTATTTTGACAAATGAAGGTACGGAAGCACTATTAGCTATGGGTGTTAAGCCAGTCGGAGCAGTAGAGTCTTGGTTAGGAGATCCTTGGTATGACCATATTAAAGACCAAATGGAAGGTGTTAAAAGCGTAGGTACTGAAAGCGAACCTAGTCTTGAAACGATTGCATCTTTAAAGCCAGACTTAATTATTGGTAACAAAATGCGTCAAGAAAAAGTGTATGATCAATTAAGCCAAATCGCACCAACTGTTTTTGCTGAAGAACTAAGAGGCGACTGGAAAGAAAACTTCAAGCTTTACTCAAAAGCAGTAAATAAAGAAGATGAAGGTAAAAAAGTATTAGCTGACTTTGATAACCGAGTGGCTGATTTAAAAGAGAAGCTTGGAGACCAAAAGAAAGAAGAAATTTCAGTTGTACGTTTTACAGCTGGCGATGTACGTATTTATCATAAAGATTCATTTTCTGGTGTAATTCTAGATCAACTTGGCTTTGCTCGTCCTGAATCACAACAGCAGAACGACTTAGCTGAAATGAACGCAACAAAAGAGCGTATTCCAGCGATGGATGGAGATAAATTATTCTACTTCTCATACGAAACTGGTGATGGAGAAGCTACAAAGGTAGCTGAAGAGTGGACCAACGATCCATTGTTTAAAAACTTGAACGTATCAAAAACAGATAGCGTGTATCCTGTAGAAGATGCAATCTGGAATACTGCTGGTGGTGTATTAGCTGCGAATATCATGCTAGATGATATTGAAAAAGTATTTTTATCTGAAAAATAAACAACAGGAGGCTGGGACA
>NZ_BCVD01000183.1 GCF_001591565.1 Priestia flexa NBRC 15715
TTTATCGTTGATAACGATGACCGTTTATTAGCCCTCCAATTAATAAAATAGCAGCGGTTAAATAAAACCAAATCATTAAGATGATAATACTCCCCAACTGACCATATATTTCAGAATAACTACCAAACTTCACGTAATACGAAAACCCAGTTGAAGCCACTTGCCAGCCTAGCGTTGCAAAGATAGCCCCTGGCAATACTTCTTTCCATGCAATTTTGGCACTCGGTACCATTTTATAGAAAAAGATAAAGAATAAAAGCAGAAAACTCGTACCGATTCCCCAACGAATAATGGTCCAGCTTGTATACCAAAAATCCGGAATTTTAACTTTTGTTACGATAAAGTGTCGTGAAATTTCCTCTATAATTGGAACGAAAAGCGACAGTGACACGATAATCATAAAGCCAAGCGTCAAAATCAAATCATTTATTAATGCATGAAGAAAAGTTTGCTTTCGCTCAATTTGATGCGCATCATTTAACGAGCGTACAAGAGACTGAATCGCCATTGAAGCAAGCCAAAACGTAGCAATTAAGCTAAAGGACAATAATTTCTTTCCGCTTTGGTTTAAAACAGACATAACCGACCTTTCAATAATATCGTATGCACTTTCCGGCACAAACGGCTGAATAAGCACCAATAAATTATTGGTATCAATCGGAAAGAAGCTTAGCAATGAAAATAAAAAAATGATAAATGGAATAAAGGACAATAAAAAATAGTATGCTGTTTGCGCTGCTTGGTCAAAAAAACGCTCTGAAAAAAAACGTTGCAAGACCGTTTTTGATGTTTGAACTACCATTTGTATACACCTTCTTTTTGTACATGCACTTTGCTTTAGTATAATAAACTAAAATATGTTTCATTACTTATTTCTTCGTAAAGCATCTCACCCTTTTGCTTAACCAAACGAGTAAATCAGCATATAAGATCATCAGAGACTTGAAAAATGAGCTGAAATTCCTAAAATAAATATCTAGGTGTTTCGTCGTTAGCCATGAAAAATATAAATTTATTTCCCTTTTTTATCTGTTGTAAACATTTTGGTACTAAATAAGTCTTTATTATTAGACTTTGTTACGATGATGGCTTTTATTAGTAGCTTACACGCATAAAAAAAAGCTCATGTAGACATGAGCTTTACCATAATGGCTCTTCTTCATCACTTAACTCGTATGAAAAAGGCATCATCATAATTGAAACAACAAATCCGAGGACGGTAACCGTCATTACATTTTGAAGAGGAAAATTAAGTACGGATAAGATAAGCCAAAGAATCAGAGGTGTAAATAAGTAGATTGACAATCTTTTTTGAGATTTTGCGGACATATATTGCTCTTCTCCACAATGTGGACACTTCATCACGTTTCGAAGCGTTAATAATTTTTTAACAGATGTTTTCCAATTCCATTTATGGTCACAGTTCTTACAGGTGGCCATTCGCATCACACTCCTATAATATAGAACACAAATTTACGTTCTTGTCTCCATTATACACTATTTTTTGATTTCCTCAAAATTAGTCAAAAAAAGAGAAAGGCTACGTGCCTTTCTCTCGGTACTTTTATCCTACTATCTCTAAACTTTTTTTACTTTCACTTTCATGATAACAAACGCTACAACTGCTATGATAGCAGCAACTAAGAAAGGTGCTTGAGGCGCTATTGCATGACCGATTACACCTGATAATAACGGTGCAAATGCAGCTCCTAACCAGCGAAGGAAATTATATCCACCTGAAGTAATCCCTCTTTCATACGGTGATACTTCCATAACGTAGCTTGTAAATAGTGCATTGTTTAGTCCTGATACTAAGCCTGATGCCATAACGAGAATAATACGTAGCGCCGTATTATCTGTTACAAATAGTAAAGCTAAGATAACAGCAAAGATAATCAAGCTAATATGCAGCACTTGTTTCGGCGGATACTTCATTTCTAATTTATGAGCTAAAATAGCAGATCCGTAAGCTAAGCATAACCCCCAACCAAAGAAGACAAAACCAATTTGCAAGGCACTAATCGGTAAAATAAGAGGTGTATAGGCTAACACCGTAAAAAAGCCATAATAATAAAGCATTCCGGAAAGCGCACCTTGGGTAAACGGCTTACACTTATAGAGCTGAATAATATCTTTAAAGCCTGCTGCCTTTCTTGGCCTACTAGAACCAGGTTGTTTAACGATTGTTAAAACGAGAATAAATGCAATAAAAATCAAAATACTAGTTCCGATAAACGGTAGTCTCCATGAAGAGCTACCAAGTACACCACCAACAAGTGGTCCACCTGCCATTCCTAATCCGATAGCTGCTTCGTACATTCCAACCGCTTGTTTCACTTCACCTGATAGTGCAATTAACAGCGTCATAGCAGTTGCGAAGAAAAATGAATTACCTAACCCCCAGCCGGCACGGAAAATGGATAGCTGTGGAATATTATTAGACAAGCCACAAAGCGCAGCGAAAATTGTTACGATAATAAGTCCTGTAACCATCAAGCGTTTATCTCCAAATCTGGAAGCTAAAATCCCAGCTGGAATCATCATGATAGCCATCATTAATAAGTATGACGTAAATAGCATTTCAACTTGCCAGTGAGAAGCTCCTATTTGAGCCGCAATCTCTGGTAAAATTGGATCTACAACTCCTATTCCCATAAATGCTAAAAACGTAGCAAAAACCGTGATGACTTGACCAACACGGCTTTTAGAATGTTGTTGTTCCACACGCGTCATTCCTCTTGTTCCTTTCGCTTCCGAATGTCTGTAGCTCGTTTATGCATGGCCTCTAATTCCTCTTTAAATGTCATCATCTTATCGACTTTGTACATAATCATTTCCATTTGAGTATGAATCATATTTTCAATTTCCAATACATCTTGAGCTGAGACATCCTGATCTCTTTTTGCTTGTTCAATCGTTCTTCTTAACGACATAAACTCTTGAAGTTCTTGCAGGGAAAAGCCAAGTACTTCTTTTGCTTCTGCTACTTTTTTCAACTCACTTACTTCATCTTCCGTGTAGAGTCGAACATTTCCCTTTGTACGTGAAGGAGGCAAAATTAGCCCTATTTCTTCATAGTAGCGAACTGCTCGTTTTGTTAAACCTGTCATTTTTGTTACTTCATCAATTTTGTACATGTACAGTAAACCTCCAGGGATATAACATTAACGTTAACGTAAACTTTACTTTATAAGAATACCTAACGTTAACGTTAATGTCAACGTATTGATTTTGATTCACTTATAATTTCAAGCATATTTTCACTCTATATTTTAGATAAGTTTTGCCGTCTTTTAAGAAATTTTTAAGAATTCCTTTCACTTTTCTTTACGATTGCTCCTTAGACTAAGTGTATCACCTTAGAACAGACCGTCTATTGATTATACAAAGGAGGATACTCAAATGAAAAAGGCGACTAGGTTTCAAGATTATAACGGAGAACGCTTTCAAAAAGATTTGATCGCTGGACTCGTGGTAGGTATTGTAGCAATTCCTTTAGCCATGGCATTTGCCATTGCTTCTGGCGTTCGACCGGAATATGGTATTTATACAACGATTATTGCCGGGATTTTGGTCTCCTTATTCGGAGGATCCAGATTCCAAATCGCAGGTCCGACAGGTGCGTTTGTTCCTATTTTATTAGGAGTTGTCATGCAATATGGTTATGAGAATTTAATTATAGCTGGCTTTATGGCAGGAATTATCTTAGTTACCGTTGGACTTCTTAGGCTTGGAAAGTTTATCAAGTTCATTCCAAAACCAGTGACAATTGGTTTTACTGCCGGCATTGCAATTATTATCTTCTCAGGACAAATTGCAAACTTTTTAGGATTACACAATATAGAAAAACACGAAGCTTTTCACCTTAACATGTGGGAAATTATCACAAACCTATCTGCTGTCAATATTTATAGCATACTAATAGCTATTATTTGTTTAGTAATTGTCCTTATTGCACCGAAATTTATTCCAAAGGTTCCTGGTGCGTTGTTAGGCATTCTATTTTCCACTTTGATTGCCGTTCTTTTTTTTCAAGACAAGGTTGCCACCATTGGATCAACCTATGGTCCAATCCCAAATGAACTCCCTACTTTTCAGTGGCCTGAATTAACAATTGATACCATTGTTATGCTATTACCAGCAGCACTTGTAATCGCTATGCTCGGTGGAATTGAATCGCTTCTATCAGCTATGGTAGCTGACAGTATGACAAAGACAAAACACAACAGCAACAAAGAGCTTGTGGGACAAGGAATTGCCAACATGACCACTTCCTTATTTGGAGGTATTCCTGCAACAGGAGCAATCGCTCGAACAGCAACAAATATTCGTAACGGAGGAACTTCGCCTATTTCAGGAGTTGTACACGGCCTTGTTGTACTCATCGTTTTGTTGGTATTAGCACCTTATGCATCTCATATTCCACTAGCAAGCATGGCACCTGTATTAATGGTCGTTGCTTTTAATATGAGCGAACGAAAAGAATTTGCTCATATTTTCAAAACAAAAACTGCAGACTCTGCAGTTTTAGCAATTACGTTCTTACTAACCGTATTCTTCGATTTAACAACAGGTGTTGGGGTAGGATTGCTCTTTGCCATTATTATGTTTGTTAAGCGTATGAGCCAATCGCTTCACGTTTCAAAAACAAACCATGATGATGAAAAATCCCAGCTTCAAATGTACACGCTAGAAGGCTCGCTCTTTTTCGGCTCGGCTGAACGATTAGAAGAAGCAACGGATAGTATCATTCAATCGAATGCAGACGTTGTTATTTTAAAAATGGAGCAGGTTTCATTTATTGACACCTCAGGCGAAAATCTACTATCAAACGTTCATCAAAGGCTTAATGAAGATAACCGGGCATTATTAATTACAGGGCTAGATGCTCAGCCAAAAGAGATGTTTCTAAAAACTGGACTGTATGATCGAATTGGACGGCAACACTTTTTTTCTCAAGCAGGTAAAGCACTTGATTATGCACAATCTTTTGTTCATACAAAACGTAAGCGAAAAGCTAATCAACCCGCATTTTCTTCTTAAATACAAAAGAGACTGAGACA
>NZ_BCVD01000184.1 GCF_001591565.1 Priestia flexa NBRC 15715
TCAAACTCTCTATTGGAAAGATTCGTAAGGAAACGTAATTGTAACGGTAGTTCCTTGACCAAGATTACTTTTAAAGTTTAAGGTTCCATCGTGATAATGAATAATTTCCTTAGATATCGCTAATCCAAGGCCCGTACCACCTTTGTCGCGAGTCCGAGCTTTATCCGCTCTGAAAAAACGTTCTCCTAAGCGACTTAAATCTGCTTTTGATATGCCGATTCCCGTATCAGTTACGTTGATGTCAACTTTGTTTTCATCATGGGAAAGTGAGATGTCAATGTGTCCTTCCGCATTCGTGTAACGAATTGCATTATGAATCAGATTATAGAATACCTGTTTTAAACGGAGCTCATTTGCATTCATGATAATATCTTCATCTAAGTTGGCTGAAACTGTTAACCGCTTTTTAGCAATGCTAATGGCTAAAACGTCAAGCGTTTCATTAATAAGCTGAGCCAAAACAAGAGGCGACTTTGTCATGGTGAGCGTTTCGGATTGAAGCTGAGATAAGTCTAAAAGATCATGAACAAGTGCATTCATTCTTGTCGTTTCTCGTTGTATTACGTGTAAATAATCGTTTCGTTCTTGTTGGCTCATAGTTGAATCTTGTAAAAGTTCACTGTAGCCCTTTATATAGCTAAGCGGTGTGCGTAGTTCATGAGCGACGTTTGCAAGAAACTCACGCTTTTGTTCATCACTTTTTTTTAAGGAAGATGCCATGGAGTTAAACGCTTCAGCAAGGTGACCAACTTCGTCATTGCTGGTAGAAGGTATACGTATAGAAAAGTTTCCTTTTGCAATTTCATTTGAAAAAGTTTTCATTCGCTGTAATGGATTCACAATTGCTTTTGTAATCCGATTACCAATTAAATATAGAAAAATAAACGTAATAACTGCGACAATCGCTAAGATGTTTGCTGCTTTTGTAAAAACTTCATTCAATGAAGCTAAAGGGACATATAGGTAAACGATACCTGCTAGCTCATTTGTTTTTTGATCAATTAGCGGTACAATAGCACCAATAAGATTGCGTTCAAATTTTTCTTCGTAGCCTTTTTTAACAATGTATTCGCCTTTTAAGAGTTTTTTTCGTTCTGCTTTTGAAATAATAGGCTTATCTTCTTTAGAAAATGGAGAGTATCCACTCAGCTCTTCGGGATTATTAAAAATTAAAATTTCCGCTTCTGAGACTGTATTATGCCAGTTCACGTTTCCAATTAAAAAATCGGAAATTTTACCTGTGTGATAGTGAGCAGCAATTTGTTGGCCTTCTGCTACAAGTGAGCTTTCTGTTTTGTCTACATAGAGTGATTCGTAAAGAAACTGAATAAATAAAAATGAAAATACGATAGAAAAACATAGAAGGCCGCTTATTAATAAGCGGAGCTTGGTTGTTAGAGAAAGTGAAAGCTTTTTCATACTTCTGCTTTATAACCGATTCCCCATACGGTTTGAATCAAGTCACCTTCCGCTTTTAACTTTAAGCGCAGCGTTTTGATATGAGTATCAACGGTACGCTCACTTCCTAGGTAATCTAGTCCCCAAATTTGACGTAGCAGCTGTTCACGTGTGAAGGCTCGTCCAATGTGGTTGCATAAATAGACGAGTAGTTCATACTCCTTTAACGTCAGCGGTATCGCTTCATCATTTACATATACAGTTCGACCAAGCTTGTTGATTTTAACGTTTCCAAATCGCTGATAGACTTCAACTGAACGTGGAAGTGCAGTTGTACGGCGGAGGACAGCCTCAATACGTGCTATTAGTTCTCCGCTGCTAAACGGCTTAACAATGTAGTCGTCCCCTCCAATCTTTAATCCATGTATACGATCAAATTCATCTCCGCGTGCAGTCAAAAAGATGATTGGAATAGATGGGTGGACGCTTCTTATTCGTTCAGCTAATGTAAACCCATCCATGATTGGCATCATCACGTCGATGAGAATAAGGGAAGGAAGCATATGAGCTAATTCATCTAATGCTTCTTCTCCATTTGAAGCTTCGATGCACATATAGCCTTCTCGCTGAAGAGATAGCTTGATTAAATGTCGCATTTGTTGTTCATCATCGACAATTAATATAGTTGGCTTTTGCATTTTCATCATGCCCTTTCTCAGTATAAAGTTCTTCTTTTAGTATATCGGAAATATGTGAGAAATCAGTGAACTTTTGCAATCGTTTGCTTTATTGTAGCTTGTGAAGAGATTGTAATATAACGAAACAATTCTCTCTCAAAAACAAACCATGCCGTTTCTAAATAGTATAAGTTGTGAGAATACGTCCGTTCGATGGAGCTAGTTTTTTAAATTGTGTTCCGAAGCAGCAAAAAAATATCCGAACTACCAAAAGTATTTAACTTTCTATAGTTCGGACCTAGCATTAACTGAAATATCTATGTCTCACCCTTATTAGTTAGCAGGGCTGTTTGTCAAATGTAATCGTTGCAACAGCATCGTGTAAGTGAATAGACTCTTCATTACGACATGATACAGTAAAGGCTTCTACAAATGGATACTCGTATAAGTCAGCAGCTACTAAGCGGACCATATCTTCAACAAATCGTGGATTTTCATATGCTTGTTCAGTGACCATTTTTTCATCTGGACGTTTAAGAATCGGGTGGATTTTAGCACTTGCGTTTGATTCGATGGCCTCTAATAAAGCATGTTTCCAGTCAATAGCATCATTGATTGAATCAGCTAACCGAACATCTACCGATACGTAGCCACGCTGGTTATGAGCGCTATATTCACTGATTTCTTTTGAACAAGGACAGAGTGTTTTTACAACAGCTGTTAATCCAACTTCAAACGTCACACCAGCTTCTTTTGTGTAAGAAACTTTCAAACGAGCTTCAGAATGGTTAAGACCTGATAATCCTGAAGAAGGTGCTACTTGGTCATAAAACCATGGAAATGAAATCTCTACTTTAGCATCAGGGATACGTAGGCGATCAGAGAGTTCCGTTACAAATGAAGTAAGGGCAGCAAACGTTAAATTCAACTCACTGCGCTTGCGATACTCTTCTAAAAGTTCCGTAAAGCGACTCATGTTTGTGCCTTTTGAATCCTTCGGAATAGAAGAAGTGAGAGTGAAAGTAGCGATTGTAGGCGTAGCTCCACCTGGGGCATATATGTTTACAGGTATTTTAACGTTGGAAACACCAACCGCTTGAATATCAAATAAAAAATCTTTCTTTTTATTTTGTAAATCAGCCATTTCTTCTTTTTTAGTGGGCTTTGTTTTTGGGCCAGGATCTACTGAACCGAATAGTTTATGGCGTTCTTGCTTTGAAGGTAAGTTTATTGTTGTCATCGTTGTCATGGCTCTTTCTCCTTTCACCTAAGAGAAGGTGGTCGCTAAAAATATGAATCTGGAAAAATTTTAACCTACTTTGTTCTTTTCTTGCAATGATTAATTTAGGAAAATGGAGTGCTCTGTGCCAAACAGGCATAAAGTTGCTCTATTTCTCATAAGGTGAACATAACATGAAAGTAGGACAAAGTATAGAAGGGTTATCTAAAGAAATTGATAATTAGATTGTTGTCATACATGTAGGTAGGACAAGAATTGAGGAGATTAGTAGATGAATACTTTTCTAAAAGGAACATTTATCTTAGCAGGAGCTGCTTTTGCAGGGGAGCTCATTGAATTTTTAGTGAATATGGTATTAGCACGAGAGCTTGGCAAAGAGGGAATGGGGATGTATATGACGGTTCTCCCTATTATTTTTCTCGTTGCCACAGTAGCAAATTTAGAGCTGCCGATTTCTATTTCAAAGTTTATTGCAGAACATAATCGACATGAGCATCGCAATATGATGAAGCATGCCACCACGTTTGCAACGGTATTAAGCCTCGTTATTTTTTTCGTCACGTTTGGTGTTGTTTCTTTTTTTCCTTTCTTTACACATTACCATCCCTACTTAAAGTGGGCCGTATTAATCTTTATTCCAATTGTCTCTTTCTCGGCCGTATTGAGGGGATATTTTACCGGAAAAAACAGTATGTCAACCATTGCGGTTTCAAACTTTATCCGAAAAGCCTTTCAATTAACAATCTTATTTGTTATTTTTCAAATGTTTCAGTTTACAGATGTGAAAACTTCTCTTTTCATTGCTATCTGTACCCTAATTGGAACAGAAGCTGTTATCTTACTTTATTTTTTTATCACGTATGTGACTCAATTGAACGTCATTACAAGAGGGCATAGAGCACAATTAACCCCTCAAGATGTTCGAAAGAAGCTACTGAGCGTTTCGTTGCCAACAACTGGTTTGCGCTTGTTTAATGCGATTTGTAATGCTATCCAGCCATTTTTGATTAAGCATGCTCTTATTTTGTCAGGGATGACGCTTAGCGGTGCAACGCAGCACTTTGGGATGCTCACAGGAGTAGCGATGAGCATTGGGTTTTTTCCAGCATTTTTTGCTCATTCTCTTTTAGTAGCTCTTATTCCTGCGGTATCTGAAGCACACGCAAAGGATCAAGAAAAGCAATTGCAAAAGCTTCTTCTTCAAAGTATGCAGCTTACGTTTATTTACGGTATTCCATCTGTTTTGGCTATGTATATTTTTGCGGAGCCATTAACGAGCTTATTCTTTCATTCCACAGAAGCTGTTTTTTATCTGCAGGCACTGTGGCCATATTTTCTGTTTCATTTCTTTGCCATTCCGCTTCAAGCCTACTTAATTGGGTTAGGGTACGTGAAAGATGCGCTATTTCATACGATTTGGTCTCACGTTGTTTCCTTTTCACTTATGTTTGTACTCGGTTCGCAGCCAACGATTGGTATGACAGGAGTTATTATCGGTATGAATGCTGGTATCGTTGTATTGACGCTTTTACACTACGTCACAATCTGTCGAGTCATTAACGTTTCGTTTTTTTCGCTTAAAAAACATAAAACAATTTTATAAAAAATGAGGGTGGGACATAACAAAACAAATTTTCAAAAAAGACGAACAATCCC
>NZ_BCVD01000185.1 GCF_001591565.1 Priestia flexa NBRC 15715
TTTTGTTAGTTAGACGTTAACAGATGTAAAAACAGTTCTACGATTTTATTTTGTCCATTCGTGGTCGGATAAATATACGAAAATTTCCGTTTAAATGGTTCAGTGTCAAGGTTTAAGATAGCTAAATTCCCTTGTGCCACATCTTGTTTTATAGCGGATTTTGAAAGGACCGATAATCCTAAGTTCTGCATAACTGCTTCCTTAACTCCTTGATTGCTGCTGATGGTTAACATGCTCTTCATTTTTAGTCCATTTGAACTCATCATCAGATCAAGATAGGCTCTTGTACCAGACCCTGTTTCGCGCGCAACCCAACCTTCGTTTTGAAGCTCGCTTATTGCAACGTGCTGCTGTGCTGCTAATGGATGAGCCGTACCCGCTACAACCACGAGCTCATCTTCCATAAACGGTTCAATATGGAGCTCATGGTCATCGGTTTGTCCTTCAATTAATCCTACATCTAACTTAAAGTGTCGAACCAGCTGCGCAATTTCCTTTGTGTTGCCAATCGTTACGTTTACGTTGATATCGGGATACTGTGCTTGAAGCTTAGCAAGAAACGAAGGAAGAACGTATTCACCAATTGTGAAGCTAGCTCCAATTGTTAAAGTGCCTTTAACTAAGTGGTGATGTTCATAAATATCTCGCTTCGTGTGCTCGTATATTTGAATCATTTGCTTCGCACGAGTATAAAGGATCTCGCCGCTTGGCGTAATTTTTAATAATTTAGGCGAACGTAAAAACAATGAGGTTTGAAACTCTTTTTCTAAATTTTTTATATGTACGCTTACGCTTGGTTGCGAAATTAACAATTTTTCAGCAGCTTTTGTAAAGCTTTTTTCTTCTACAACCGTCACAAAGGTTCGCAATGCGTCGTAATACATGGTAAATCGCTCCTTACATAAAACATCTTATGAGTTCATTATATAGTAAGTTTTTGTTAATAGATAGCTTAATACCTATTTTCCTTATCAGATTTATAAGTTATCGAATTGAATTACGTTAGATAATCTGTTTGTTACCTTTTTGTAATAAAAGTCACAAAAGTACTTGTTTTTTCCAGATAACGTTGTATAATACTAACTGTAGTAACACATATAGTACAGTTAGTACATTTGAACATACGATCATGATGAATGATAAATGATAAATGTGATGGAGAGGAGGGAAAGTATGTTTGATTTAGATATTCGTAGTCGTAAGCCTATTTATGAACAATTAGTTGATAAGTTAAAAGAGCTAATTATCCATGAAGTTTTTAAAGCAGACGAGAAACTGCCGTCTGTACGCTTGCTAGCGAAAGAACTAACAATTAACCCTAATACAATTCAAAAAGCATATCGAGAGCTAGAACACCAAAATTATATTTATTCAATTCCTGGAAAAGGAAGTTTTGTGACGGCGCAATCGGAACTATTAAACAATGAAAAGGTGAAAAAAATGAAAGAGGATTTAGTAAAGCTTATTGCTGAAGCGATGTATTTAGGAATGGGAAAAGAAGAAATCTTATCACTTATTTCACAAGCTGAACAAACCGTCAAAGGGGGAGAAAGTGATGATTGAATTAACCGAAGTAAAAAAATCCTTTGAAGATATAAAAGTATTAAACAATGTTTCTCTAACTGTTAAAAAAGGATCTATTTATGGTTTGCTTGGGTCCAACGGTGCAGGTAAAACAACATTATTAAAAACAATTGCGGGCATTTATCGTCAAAATTCAGGGAGCATACATATTGACAATGAAGAAGTATTTGAAAATGTGGCTCTTAAGCAAAGCATCATTTTTCTTCCAGACATTCCGTACTTTTTTGCACAATCCACGATTAAGCAGCTTGCGCAATTTTACAAGAATATGTACCCAACGTGGAACGAAGAACGTTTTCAGCAGTTAAAGCAGGCATTTCCAATTGACTTGAAGAAAAAGGTACACCGTATGTCGAAAGGGATGCAGCGACAAGTAGCATTTTGGCTCGCTTTATCCACGATGCCGGATATTTTAATATTAGATGAGCCTCTAGATGGGCTGGATGCTGTTATGCGTCAAAAAATCAAGAATTTACTAGTGCAAGACGTAGCGGAACGCGAGATGACCATTTTAATTTCCTCTCATAACCTTCGTGAAGTGGAGGATTTATGTGATCATGTGGGCATTTTGCATCAAGGACAGCTGTTAATTGAAAAAGACCTTGACGATTTGAAATCAGATATTCACAAGATTCAAGTAGCTTTTAAAGGCGACGTACCGCTTGCGTTTCATGAAGACTTGGAAATCTTATACGAAGAGAAGCGAGGAAGCGTACTTCTTTGTATTGTACGTGGTAAAGAAAATAAGCTAGCGTCTCGCATTCAATCATACAAGCCGCTTGTATTTGATATTTTACCGCTTACGCTCGAAGAAATCTTTATTTACGAAATGGGGGATGTTGGTTATGCCATCGAAAATATCATCGTTTAATCGAGGGCTGTTCACACAGTCATTTAGAAGCGTAGGGTGGATCGGATTAGTTTACTCATTCCTTCTTTTGTTTGCTCTTCCTCTCCAGCTTCTAATGAAGTATACGGGCAATCCAGAATTTAAGCCAGAAAAGATTAAGACATTATTTGAGCTATTCGATGGCTTACAGCTTGTCTTTATGTTTACAGTACCGGTGTTACTCGCGGTTTTTTTATTCCGTTATATTCAAACCAAAGCAGCAGCAGACTATTTTCATAGTTTGCCAGTTCGAAGAGAAGCTTTATATCACCAAAACATCATTGTGGGTATCGCAATTCTTGTCGTGCCGGTGGTAATTACAGCAGGTATAATCGGCCTTGTAAAAGGGATGTTAAACGTTACAGATCTCTATACAGCAAAAGACATTATGGTATGGGCAGGTTACACAATTATTTTTAACCTTGTTGTGTTCTTTGGAACAGTAGCATTTGGAATGTTCACAGGTATCTCAATCTTACAAGCTATTTTCCTATACGTTCTGTTTCTTTTACCTGGTGGCTTCGTTATGCTTCTTTTATCAAATTTAAAATTCTATTGGTATGGATTCCCAATTGATTATTATTTAAATAAAAGTGCTGAAAAATTAATACCGTTTTTACATGCGACGGAGTTAATGACGAAAAAGAATTTAACAATTAGTCCATGGATTTACGTCATACTTATCATTATCTTTTATGCGATTGGATACATCGCGTATAAAAAGCGTCATATCGAAGCGGCCACTCAGTCCATTTCATTTAAATGGGTGAAACCAATTTTTGTTTACGGTGTGACTACATGTGCGCTACTTGTTGGCGGTGTTTATTTTGGGTCCATGCAAGGAACATTTGGATGGATGGTCTTTGGCTATGTGTTAGGTGCTCTTATTGGGTATATTGTTGCTCAGGTCATTTTACACAAAACGTGGCGAATCGCTAAGTATTGGAAAGGATATGTGATTTCATTAGCTATTTTCTTTGCTATTGGTGCATTTGTTCATATTGATGCGTTTGGCTATGAATCAAAGGTTCCTGCACTAAATGAAGTAGAAAGTGTTTATTTCGAAGAAGGAACCTATTTAATTACTGAAGATCCAACCAGTGAACAGTACACAGAATATGGAAACGAGTATGTTCCTCCCTATTACTATACGAGTCAAGAAGCAGTTGAAGCAATTCATCGGCTACATGAACAATTAGCAAAGAATCCAGTCTCAATGACAAGTAAGGATATTCAAGGAGATGAAGGGCGCACAGTAGCAATTGCCTATAAGCTTAAAAACGGCAAGACGCTTGTGCGTGAGTATGAGTTGAACTTTAAAGCGTATCATCCACTGTATAAGAAAATCGCTGAAACAAAAGAGTTTAAAGAAAACTTTAATCCATTTTTACGAAGTGGAGATATGAGTGATGTTACAAATGTACAAATTACCTCGGATGGACAAATTAGTAAGCAAGCTAGCATTCGCAACCCAGAAGATATTAAAGCGCTTGCTGAAATACTAAAAACGTCGATGAAAAACGAAACATTTGAAGAAATGTACAGCGAGCGCGGACCATGGGCTTATATTGATTTCAATACGGGCCAAGGCAAAAATAAGCAACACGTAACCTGGGAAAAATCGTATGATGAAGTGAGCGATTGGCTAAAGAAAAAAGGCCTATATAACAAAGTGCGTGTATTACCAGAAGATATTGAAAAAATAGTTGTGCTAAAAAATCCACATCAGCATGAAATAGACTTTTATGCAGACGAAGAATTTCCTTCATTAGTAGAATCTGAGAAAACGATTGAAGTGAAGAATAACGATCAAAAAGAAGAAATTTTAGAAACCGTATCTTGGGCAAGCAACGGAGCTTATTTAGTCGGTATCTATTATAAAGAAGATCCTAGTACTCCTGAAATCCAGGAATTTACTGAGGAGACAGTTCCAGACTTTATTAAAGAAAAATTACTAAAATAAAGGGAGAAGAAATATGAGTGCTAGCAATATTGAACCATATTTGCGACAGGTGCTAGCTTATTTGCAAAAGCGAGGTGTCAGCAAGCAAGATGCTGAAGATATCACGCAAGATGTAGCGATGAAATACTTAGAAAATCAACATAAAGTTGAACAGGGGAAAGAAAGAGCTTGGTTGTTTCGAGTTGCTTTAAATAAGCGCTGTGATTTAATCAGAAAAAATTCCGTTCATACTCGCTATGTGCTAACACAGGGACCAACAGAGCTAAAAAATGCACCGATGGATTTTGTATTATCCAAAGAGCAATTTGAGCAATATGTAAAAGCTTTAAATAAATTAAAGCCTCAATATAAAAACCTATTGATCTTAAAATATGAGTATGGTTTAAAATATGAAGAGCTTTCTGAACAATTTAACATGAAAGTCACGACTATTAAGTCTGCACTTTATCGAGCACGAAAGCTATTCATGAAGCATTATGCATATCAGCTTATGTGAAAGAAGCCAATCTTCTACTTAGAGT
>NZ_BCVD01000186.1 GCF_001591565.1 Priestia flexa NBRC 15715
TGTCTCAGTCTCTTTTTCACCTAATCACGCCTGTTGGAATACAAATTGGAGATTGATCCACCGGGTTTTTAATAATCGTTGAAGATAAACGAAAAACGTCTTCAATCATTTTCTCTGTAAAGACCTCTTCAGGTGGACCTTCCTTATAAATAGTTCCTTCAGAGATACTAATTAAGTAATCACCATAGCGAGCAGCTTGATTTAGGTCATGCAGAACCATCAAAATTGTTCGCTTATGTTGTTGATTCAACGAACGCAGTAGTTCTAACACTTCGATTTTGTGAGCCAAATCAAGATACGTCGTTGGCTCATCGAGCAGCAAAAGGTCCGTTCCTTGAGCAAGAGCCATCGCAATCCATGCTCGCTGACGTTATCCACCTGAAAGAGCATCAAGCGTACGTTCACTGAAAGCATCCATACGCGTTGCACGCAAAGCTTCGTCAACAATTTGGTGATCTTCTTGCGTATACCTTGCAAATAGCCCTTTATGAGGGTGGCGTCTATAGTAACAAAGCTCTTTAACAGTTAAATCTTCGGGAGACTGCGGTAAAATTGCTAGCTGCTTCGCTACTTCTTTAGACGAATGACGGTGAATATCTTTTCCGTTTAAATAGATGCTTCCTTTTGATGGCTTTAAAAGTCGAGCTAATGACCGAAGAATTGTTGACTTCCCACATCCGTTTCGCCAAGTTCATGCTTAACGGTTACGGTTTCACCACTTTTTCATCAGTGGACTTAGACTCTTCAGCCGCTCCCGCTCCTCCACAAGCTCCTAAGAACAATAGTCCTGATAAAGCAGCAACCATTCCTAAGCTTTTTTTCATTCTTATACTCTTCATATGTACTTCCTCCTACTGCATATAAACCTTACCGTATATGATAATCATTATCATTAATACTAGACGTTTCAATTAGAACACTCAATAGTTTTCTCACAATTTGGTAGATAGTCTTAGTAAACAAATAGTATTTCTATAAAAACAAACCGCTTCTTTCACGTCGAAAGAAGCGGTTTGTTTTTGTCATAATACATACGTAGCAAGTGCTTTTTGCACCTCATAAATATTTTTGTCTTTACGAAACTCTTTTACGATTGGAGCCGTTGAGCTTGAAACCCAGATAACAAGTTCTGCGTCTAAATCAAATGTTCCAGCCGTTTCGACGCTAAAGTGCGTAATATTTCTATATGGAATGGAATGATAGCTGGTTTTCTTGCCAGTTACACCTTGCTTATCAATTAAAATTAATCGCTTGTTTGAAAAAACAAAGATATCTCGGATCAGTTTAAACGCATGCTCTACCTGTTCTCCCTGTACCAAAATGTCTCGCAAATCTTTTTCTACTGAGGACACGCTTACTTCAGATGCATTGCCCATTAAACCATCTAATAAACCCATATGATTCACTCCTTTACTGTTCCTACTGCTTTTACCCTATATTATAGGTTCATAAACAGCTGGTACTATTACATACGTTTCAAATGTAGTTATGTTTCAGTTTTTTTTTACATAGATTGTAAAGTGAATTCAAAAAGAAAGGATGTTGTCATTGTTTTTTCATAAAAAAAAACTCCAATATCTTTCTAAACCCGACCGTCCTGATCCCGTTTTTGCCAGACAGCTGCAAGAAGTTTTAGGTGGACAGTTTGGCGAGATTTCAGTTGCCATGCAGTATCTGTTTCAAGGTTGGAACGTTCGAGGAAACGGTAAATACAAAGATTTGTTAATGGATACTGGAACAGAGGAGTTAGCTCACATTGAAATGCTCGCCACTATGATTGCTAGGCTGCTAGAAGGCGCACCAGTAGGAGATCTTGAAAAAGCTGCACAAGACCCTGTTATTGGAGCTATCCTTGGAGGTATGAACGTTCAGCATACGATTGTTTCAGGGCTTGGTGCGATGCCAGTTGACAGCATGGGTAACAAATGGAATGCAGGTTATATTGCAGCAAGTGGAAATCTATTAGCAGACTTCAGAGCCAACTTAAACGCTGAGTCTCAAGGACGCTTACAAGTTGTTAGATTGTACGAATCAACAAACGATCGCGGTGTAAAAGATATGCTTTCATGGCTCATCGCCCGTGATACTATGCATCAAAATCAGTGGATTGCCGCCATTAAAGAACTAGAAGCAAAAGAAAACGTTGTTGTGCCTAGTACCTTCCCGAAAGAATTAGAAAAGCAAGAAGTTTCGTATGTGCTGTTTAATTTTTCTGAGGGTGAAAAAAGCGCGACAGGACGGTGGGCTAGCGGTACGAGTATGGATGGCCTTGGAACGTTTCAATACGTGCAGCAGCCTGAAGCATATGGTGGTAAACCTAACTTAAACCCTGCTCCTTTTTATATTCATAATACACTTCCAAAAAACTTACGCCCTTCTTCTCATACACTTCCTCCTTCACATATGTAAACAAATCTTTTCTCCATCACAGGTTGATGGAGATTTTTTTATCATTGCTCTTTACTTTCTGTTAGGATAAGAGTTAGATACTGAATTTTTCTTTACAGGAGATGACAAAATGATTGAAAGAATTTATTATACGTCCCCTTATACAACAAAGTGGACTGCTTCTATTTTATCTGCATTTGAAAGCAACAATCATTATTACGTTGAGCTAAACAAAACTGCTTTTTATCCTGAAGGTGGTGGTCAACCATCTGATACTGGTACTATCGCAGGTCATAAAGTATTAGATGTCGTGGAAAAAGATCATTCCGTCTTCCACGAAATTGACACATTATTAGAAGTAAATACTCAAGTAGAGTGTGAGATTAATCGGAACCGTCGCTTTGATCATATGCAGCAACATACAGGGCAACATTTGCTCTCAGCAATCTTAAGCGATGTGTTTAACATACATACTGTAAGTTTTCATTTAGGCAAAGATATCGCTTCAATTGATGTAAATGTTTCTTCCATTGATGAAGATACGTTAATAGAAATTGAACAAACAGTAAATAAAGCCATTTATGCGAATAAACCGTTAAGCACATATTATGTATCACAAGATCAGTTATCAACTCTTTCTCTTCGTAAAATGCCTGATTTAGAGGATGAGCAAATTCGAATCGTCGAGATTGATACGCTAGATATTTCAGCGTGCTGCGGAACCCACGTAAGAAGCACGGGAGAGCTAGGTATTATTAAGCTATTGAAAACTGAAAAACAGCGAGGACAAATTCGATTATTTTTCAAATGCGGCATGAGAGCGCTAAAAGATTATGAACAAACTCACCGCATTCTTTCTCACGTCAGCCACCATTTTAGTACAAAAAGTGAGCTTATCTTAGAGAGATTACAAAAACTAGAAGCTGATTTCAAAATACTTAGCAAACAAAACGAAGTACTGAAATCTGAAAATGCTCATTACTTAGCTCAATCTCTTCTTGATAAAAAGCAAGGTATTGTTTTAGTTCATGAATTTGAAGATAAAACGTTAAAGGATGGACAAGCTATTATTAAGCAGCTGCTTCAAACTGAGAATATGATTGGTATTTTCTCCTCCTCTTTAGAACCAAAAGTTATATTAGCACATAGTACCGATAGAATTCACAGCGGAAACCTCTTTAAAGAGCATCTTAATCGATTTAATGGAAAAGGTGGCGGAGGTATAAACCAAGCGCAGGCGCAGTTTTCAACGATGGAAGATCGTAACCACTTTATCTCCTATCTCCAAGAATACTTACAAAAAGTATAAAAAAAACCACGCGTTAAGCGTGGTTTTTTTTATAAGTAATAGCTAATAAACAATCCAACTGACAACAATAGTCCGAAGAATGTATTTGTTTGCGCAGTAGATTTCATTGCAACAATCATATTCATCGGTGGCGTACCCGACACAAATCCTTTAATAGCTCTAATTGGTTTTGGGATACTTAAGAAAACTAACAGCGCAAATGCACCAACCACTCCTGATATGACAAGAACAACAATCCAAATATATGAAATAACAAATAAAAATCCAAGAAAATAAACTGCTTTCTTTTCGCCTAGTAAAATGGCTAGCGTTTTACGTCCGCCTTTTGTGTCTTCTTCGATATCACGAATATTATTTGATAAGTTAATTGCCCCAACTAAAAAAGCAATAGGAATTGAAACAAGAATACTTTCTGTCGTTATGAAGTCCGTTTGAATATAAAAAGAAATTAAAATAAACAGAGCCCCCATACATACACCCGCAAACAGCTCTCCAAAAGGTGTATAAGCAATCGGCAGTGGTCCTCCTGTATATAAATACCCAATTGCCATACCGAATAGTCCGACAAGCGCTAACCACCATGTACTGCTCATACAGATGTAAACACCTAATAATAAAGAAAGTCCATAGCAAGCTAAGGCAAGCTGCAACACGGTTTTCGGCTTCATTCCATCGCGCACAATGGCACCGCCAATCCCTACTGAGTCTTCCGTATCTAGCCCTCTTTTAAAATCATAGTATTCATTAAATAAGTTCGTCGCGATTTGAATAAACAAACACGCAAAAAGCATGGCTAAAAATAACCATACATCAACTTGTCCAACATACATTGCCATCACTGTTCCAATTAACACCGGTACAAACGAAGCTGTTAATGTATGGGGACGAGTTAACTGCCACAGTACTGTTTTTAGCGGTCTTTTAGGTTGAGCGTAACTCGTTTGACTCATCATCCTCTTCCTTTCATTTTAAAAGTGAACATGTCACCTTTCTCTTTCTAGTTGATAATTGTAGAAAGCGACCATACACAGCTTACATATTTCTAAAAAACAAGTAAACGTTTTTATTTTAATACTACTTTTTATTATCTGGTACAGCTTTTCCTATTCAACGCCTATCCATTATAACAAAAAGTTCACACATTCGACATAGAATTATATCAAAAAAATAACGATTGGAAGTTGGTCAACGTCTGTGGCAAAGCACTACATGTAAAAGAGTTT
>NZ_BCVD01000187.1 GCF_001591565.1 Priestia flexa NBRC 15715
GGCGGCGGTACTCCACCATAAATAATATACATATAGTCTTTCTGCTTACTAAAAACAAAAAAGCACAGCGTGTATAAAACGTGCGCCAACACCTTTTATACCGTCCGCCTACTGAGGATAGGCAAACACTTGCTGTACTCTTAAATGTAGTTTAATACATTACAGGGTTCATTAGCAACGGTTTGCTATCACTGGTGAATCGTTGCTTTTTGTTTCTAAAAAGGAGACAGGACCCTATGAAGAAACGAATTGAAGTTATTGCAAGTTTAGAATCATTTAACAACCTTTCTACATTTACAGATCTTGAAGAAATGAACGAAACAGTTAGAACGTATAAAGATATGCTGAATAAGGCTATTAAGCGTACAGACGTACGCGCAAGACTTCTAGCCTTACTAGAGCTTTTAAAGCGCCACAGCTGTAAGCAGTTAGGTGTGAGCTACATGAATAAGAATACCATTGCAGCTAAGCTAGAAGTATCTTATAAAACTGTGCAGCGTTTAATGAAGAAACTTGAAGGTTTAAAGATGATTAAACAGGTGCCAATGAAACGCAGTAAAGACATGCTGCAGACATCCAATGCAATTATTATTGAGCCAATTGAAGAAATGTCCGACAAGGCACCTATTGAAAAGTCAAAGAAGTGTCCGCCCATTAAAACAACTAATCCTTCCTTAAAACAAAACATTAATAATAAACGTAATACAGCGTGCGCTTTAACTTCTAAAACTGCTAATTCTTTTTCTAAAGCAAATTTTGTACCTCATTGGGTACCAGAACAATTCACTGATCTAGTAAGCTGTTTTTATAATGAGTCCTCCACAATCTCAGAAATGTGGAAGGTTGTGAAGCAATGCAACCGTGTTATTAATCATATGACAGAAGAACGTGCATTCACTCCACAGCAAGAGTTAACTGTTGGATTAAAAGCTGTGAAAGAACTTGTGATGAAGGTTAAGCAAGAAGCGAAGATTGATAATCTGTTTGGATATTTTAATGGCATTGTAAATAATGTGATGGATAAGCTTTATTTTGATGGTGATTTTATGGGTTAGGCTCCATTAGAGTATAGTTTTGGTGGATTTCTGAACCCTTGATATAATAAACTATTGAATAAATAGAACTGTGTAAGGAGAGCTTATGATGGGTAGACAAGAATTAAAAATAGAAAAAGTCTATAAAACAAAGAAGAACCCCCGTAGCAGTAAGGTTCTCGGTGAGGCTTTATTTCTTGTTTATGCAGCTTTTCTTAATATTATCTCTTTAATAATTGTGTTATTTTAGTTGCGTTGAATTATCATTAAACCAACTTAGTTATTTAAAAATGATTATAATGTTCCTCCTCGTTTAGACATACTGTTTGATATAACAGGTGTTTGGATATAAAATATTTTTCATGCATTCCTAATATGAGCTGTAAAACACCATCTGTATTACTAGAATATAAAAAATGATTGTGTTGTTTTTTAATGTCTTTTATTGCAGTGTAGACTGTCTACATAAAAATTGTAGACAGTCTACACATTTTTTATTTTTTTGTGTATACTATAAAGTATAAGGTAACTTATTAGTAGAAGATAAAGGAAGTGGTATTAGTATGAACAGAGATATCATGGTTATAAATAAAGTAAGAAAATGGTTAAAAGAGTCAGGTAGAACGTACCAATCATTGGCGGAGGAAATTGGTGTGAGTAAATCTCTTATGGGGCATATACTTACAAATAAACGTCAATTTACACCGGAACGTATGATTGATGTGGCGAAGGCAATGGGTGTGACAATCCAAGATTTAATCTCTCCTGAACAAACGGAGGAAAAACCATATTCTTTTCAGTTACGTGGAAGTGCTGATTCACTGAATGCAAAAGAGGACATAAGAAAGATGATGTTTGCGATTGAAGATTATCTCCGAATTGAAAGAGCTAATTTTTCTAAAGAGGGTTAAATAAATGACAAAAAGACATTATCACTCTGGACTAACAGAAAGAGAAAGAGCTGAAAAGGTAGGCGAAGCTCACGCATATCAGGTTTTAAATGAACATTTCGGCTCAGATGTATTTATAGGTTCTAGTATAGAAATTAAACTACATGAACTTTCTCATGTGATTTATCGGGATGTTGATGATGAAAAATATCAAGGAGCAACCGTCACTTATACTACAGGTGAGGTTTTTGTTGTATTAAATACTCATTTGCCCTTACGTACCCGTTATTTTACAGCTACGCATGAATTATGGCATGTTCTAAAAATCAAAGACATGATTAATAATGAAATAGATGAAGAACGTGCGGCAGACCGTTTTGCGGCGGCTCTTATGATGCCAGAACCACTTGTACGCTCTTTATGGGACAACTTAGTTAAAGATATAGAACCTGAAAAAGCTGTCATTATGATTGCGGATATGTCATCTGCACCATATGAAGCCGTAGCACGTCGCGTTTTCGAATTGGATTTACCTAACGCTTCTGAACAAATGCAAAATTACAAAGAGCATGAATGGATTATATTTCGTCGAAGATTTAACCTTCCAGAAAGCCCTCTTGACCGTCCACTTCCATTTGTAAGCTTTGCAAAGTACGCAGAATCTATCGAAAATGAAATTGCGAAAGGTGAGCTAGATCACATCCAAGGCGCTACCAAGCTTGCCAATTCTTCTATTGAAAAAGCCAAAGAATTGCAAGCAAAAGCAATGGACAAAATGAGAGCTGCACCATCCGATGATGAGGAAGAAGAGGACAAAGGGTAATGAAAGAGGGGAAACGTTTAGGGAAAGTTTTTATTGATACAAATATCATCAATTATGCGATTGGTTTTCGAGATGCAGATATATTTGCTTGGATTAAAGAAATATATGAAACAATTTATATCCATCAGTCTGTATTGGACGAACTAGTTATAAATAAGCACATCGCTCAAAAGTACATAGACCAAAAAGATTGGCTTTTATTTAACCCTACAGACAATTTAACTCCTGAAGAGTTGGTGGTTTATAGCCTTTATGTAGATAGGGTTACGACAGGATTCGCAAATTTAGATAAAAAAAAGAAAAAAGAACGCAGACCTATTAAAAATACAACTAATATTGGCGAGATTGATTCCCTTGCGGGAGCATTGTATTTGTCAGCTAACCTTATATGTAGTAATGATTTCGATATTAAAGAAGTCATTGATGATGAACGATTAACTGTAAATATAACTACAGATGATGATTTCCAAGAAGTAGACGAAGAAGATATAGACCTAGATGAAGAATTAACAGAGGCGGATTTAGCACAGGCAGATACAGGTCTACAACAGCTTATTGTTCAAGATACACTTGAAGACCTTTGTTGTTATTCTGTGGCAATGGGGCTTGCTACTAAAAAGCTAGTTAGAACGTTTTTTAAAGTTTCACACCCTAATGACAAAAAAAAGAAATTAGCACAAAAACTAAATAGATTAAACCAACGATTAGCAGAGCTTCCCTAATAAGCTGAATTCCTAGTTTAGATGACACCAACACGATATTTTGTGTTGGTGTCTTAATAAAAAAGCTCCTAAAAAGGACCTTCTACTTAACGTATTCTTTTTCTGATGCAAATACTGAAGAAAAATATAAAGAGGCGAAAAGTCCCCTAGTGGAATCTAATCTTAAGTAGCAATTCCAAATAGTTCATGGATGAGTTCCATTTAATTTTGGGCAGACTTGTCTCTTGAAATAAGTTGCTCTTTTTTATGGTATGTATGCATCGCTTCTACTCCAGAAATAATATATGTAGCTGTGCTAAAAGATTTTAATCCTAACATAGAGCGAAACTCATTTTTTAATAAACCGAGGATTCTATTCTACGGTGTTATTCAGATATTTGACTTGCCTTAATTGGATGCCTACAGGTACCTTTTTTTAATTCTTTAATTCTTCAATCGCCATAGTATAGGCTGGATTCTTGTCTACTGTAATCATACGGGACTTCGAAACATGACAAGACCGCAAAGCTTTCTAAAAAAAGCGCTTTGCAGCCTTTGTGTCTCTTGTTTTACTTAAATAAAAATCAATTGTATTCCCTTTAAAATCAACGGCACGGTAGAGGTACATCCACTTTCTTTTCACTTTCACATATGTCTCATCTACTCGTCAAGAATCATGGGTTGGCTTAAAATGACGCCTAACTAACTCATCTAATTCAGGATTGTATTGATGAACCTAATAATTTATTTAGTTACAGGATCAGGAGAAGAATTCTGCAAACTAATGCGTGCAAGAAGTTCACCGTGGTTTCTGTTAAGACTTCTCACTTTACCTTCAAATAGAGAATTATCGTAATCTAAAGGAAACCCCATCTTTTCTAGAGTGGCTTCATAATAACGAGGATTCTCTTTTTTGTAATACTTTAATGCATGGTTCACGTCTACGCAGATAATCATTGAACCGTGAAAATCAGACTCCATAAAGAAAAACATCCCAATAAAAAGTGCCATAAGGTCATTCTTTCCACGCCCTTTATTGTAATCTTTCTTTGTAATTCCAAATTCGTTATGTAAAGGCAAATAAAAAGGTAATTCTTCTTTTACCTTATGACTATATATTCTCCCACCGTGAGCAGCCCAATTTCGATATTTCCCGAAGATATCTAACATTTTCGCAAAGAATTGTTTGACCTCTTCATTAATTTCAAAGATAGGCATGCATAAACATCTGGAAATTAAAGATTCCTTGTCTTCTTTTTTAAATAATTTATATATATAAATT
>NZ_BCVD01000188.1 GCF_001591565.1 Priestia flexa NBRC 15715
TGTCTCAGTCTCTAGCGAACTGAATTAATTTTTTGCCTAAATACCTGCATCGATTTGTTTTCATTAAGCGCGGTTAACTGTTGTTCAGACAAGGTTCCCTTCCCTTTTTCAACTACGTACACGCTAAGCTCCTTTTTACCCCACATCTCGTAAACATCATCTACTGTTTCAAAATATAAATCTAAATGATTACCTTTAATTGCTCCACCTTTATCCGCTACGACACCATATCCGTATCCAGGAATAAATAAAATCGTACCAATTGGAAATATTGATAAGTCTGCAGCGATTGTCGAATATAAGTCTCGTTTTACTTTTACACCTGAATATGTGATTCCGTAACTTGGATCTGTAGGATTTTTACCTGTTGATTCATATCCTGCTGTATACCCTGTCGCTAATACGATATGACTTGGGTAAGCTGACCAATCAAAAGCTTCTTCAATTTCTAATGCTTCCTTCTCAGAAGCATTCACTCGAAGACTATGATTAACAGTTGTAGAATCAGCCCATAACAGACTTTTAAACAAGACGGTAACGGGTACTCCTGTGACAGCTTCATAGGTTGTCAGCAATGCCCCTACAACAAGTAAAGACATGACAATACGCTTTATTAGTGTTTTAATCATTTGACTCTTTCCAACTCCTCCCACGAATCTATTTGTTTCCAAAGGAAAGTCAAATTATGCGTAGAAAGAGCAAAAACCCCTTTCTCATGAGAAGGAGTTCTTTCAATAATACATGCTTAAAACATTTGGTATCCTCTTACTCTAAGCATTTTGATTGCTACCCCTGCCATAAGAGCACCTAGAAAACCAGATAGCAAAATCACGATATCTGCAGTTGCTAATGACAGAAATCGTTCACCTAGCTGAGCCACTGATGCTAACGGCTCTTGGACATATTTGGCTGCTCGTACTTCATCCACAATCAAAATCACAATAATTGGGTACGTAATTGCCATAATCCACGACATTCTTAAGAGCATATTCAATAAGAAACCGATTCCAAAAAACAAAACAAAAAATAACAGCATCGAAATAATTAATTCTGGTACACTCATTGCCATTTTGACCCATCTCCCCGTCCTTCTTTCTTTAAGTGTACTTAAGTCCACAAACAGCGTCAATAACAGAATTTTTCGTTTATTACACATAAAAAAGGAGATTCCCCAGAATCTCCTTTCACCAATTTATTAGAAGAAATTAAATTTCCCTTTTTTAAGAACTAAACCTACTCCACCCTGTAGGAATAAAGAGCGGTTATCAACAACTTTTTTCATAAATGATGCGCTTGAACCAAATAATTTACGGCCATACACAACTCCAATTGCATCATCATGTCCTAAAGAACATACCGTACCTTTTAGATCTGCTTTAAATTCTTTAAGCTCTTTTTCGCCACGAATTAAGCGTGCGATATTTTCTGCACATGTTTCACCCTGCTGCATAGCTACCTGAGCTGTTGGTGGGTAAGGACGGTCGTTTTCAGGATTGATCATAAACGAGCAGTCTCCTACGATAAATACATCCTCATGGCCTGGCGCTAACAGAGAGTTGCTTACCTTAACGCGACAACGGTTATTTTCAAACCCTGCTTTTTCAATAATATGACTTCCTCGAACCCCGGCTGCCCATACAACGGTTGCTGATTTAATTTCTTCAACTTGATCATCTTTTTCAACTAAGATGCCTTCTTCTGTACATTCCTTGATTGCTGTACCGATTTTGAATTCGACACCTTTTCTCTCAAGTTGTGTCACCGCATATTCAACCAGTTCTGGATCAAAACCTGGTAAAGCCGTTGGTGCAGCTTCTACACAGATAATGCGGACTTTTTCGCGTGGAATATCAAATTCTTTACATAGCTGAGGAACGCGGTTTGCCAACTCACCAACAAACTCAATTCCAGTAAATCCTGCACCGCCAACAACGATTGTTAATAACTCATCGCGCTTTACAGGTTCATTATTGTACGTTGCAAATACGTAATCAATATGTTCGCGAATTTGACGTGCAGCATTAATATTAGCAATTGAGAATGCATATTCTTTTAACCCTTTAATTCCGAAGGTTTCAGATTCATACCCTAATCCAACAACTAGATAATCATACTCGAGTTCACTGTTTTCTAAAATAACACGTTTTTCTGCAGTATTAATGTCCATTACAGTGTCTTTTACAAAGTTTACTTTTCCCGTATTAATTAAACTTTTCACTGGAAACCTTGAACGGTCGTGATGTAATGTACCTGCTGAAACCTCATGTAACCATGTTGTTTCATAATGGTAATCATTTTTATTAACGAGCGTAATCTCCGCGTCGTTGGTACCTAATTTCTTTTGTAAATGAACGGTTGTCATAATCCCACCGTAGCCAGCACCTAAGACAACAATTTTTGGCTTTTTCATTGAATGGTCATCCACCTTTTTTAGTTTAGAGTTATCAAATATTTGTGTTAAAAGTCATAAAGTTATAAATAAGGTCTACTTTTTTATGTTAGTGTAAACAAGAAAAGCTGTTACTATCCATTTCTTTTCCCGGTTTTACCTTATTGTATTCCATATAGTTTGTGAATCATTTCACGTAAGATGACGTACTAAAACCTTACTGAAACGATATTATATCTAGAAACATATTATGCTTTTTTAAGCTATTTTTCAATACCTATTCATTGATTTATAAGCTTTTTAATTTTCACTCTCTTCACTATAATGGAAATTTCATTAAATTGTTTTCTTCTTTTTCCATATGTATGAAAAGGGTTAAAAAGTTTTCTTTCTTCGTCAGTACTTTATAATAAATTTTTATCTTTTAATTGTGCTATCATAACAGTAGACTTCTTTAACCTAAATTAACGAATGAGGTGACTAAATCATGAAAGAAGATAAACAAGTATACGATATCACCATTATTGGTGGCGGTCCTACAGGCCTATTTACTGCATTTTACGGTGGAATGCGCCAAGCTAGTGTAAAAATTATTGAGAGCCTACCTCAATTAGGAGGCCAACTTTCCGCTTTATACCCTGAAAAATATATTTATGATGTTGCTGGATTCCCAAAAATTCGTGCACAAGAGCTTGTTAATAATTTAAAAGAACAAATGAAGCAGTTTAACCCAACTGTTGCGCTAGAACAAGCAGTTGAAAAAGTAGAAAAGCAAGCGGACGGTGTTTTTCGATTGACGACTAATTCAGAAGTTCATTATTCAAAAACAATTATTATCACAGCTGGAAACGGTGCTTTTAAACCTCGTAAAATCGAGCTAGAGAATGCAAAGCAATTTGAGAAAGCAAACTTACATTATTTCGTTGATGATATGAATGTGTTTAAAGGACGCAAGGTATTAGTATGTGGCGGCGGTGATTCTGCAGTAGATTGGTCATTAATGCTTGAACCAATTGCAGAGCAAGTTACTCTGACACACAGACGTGATAAATTCCGTGCGCACGAGCACAGCGTAGAACAATTAAAAAACTCCAAAGTGGATATTAAAACACCATACATCCCCGTAGAATTTATTGGTGAAGATCGAATTACACAAGTCGTTCTTGAAAATACCAAAGGTGAAGAAAAAATTGTGGTAGATGTTGATGACGTCATTGTGAACTTTGGCTTTGTTTCATCGCTAGGTCCAATTAAAGAATGGGAGTTAGAATTAGAAAAGAATACAATTGTCGTTAACTCCAAGCAAGAAACAAATATTCCTGGAATTTATGCAGCTGGAGATATTTGTACATATGAAGGAAAGGTGAAACTAATTGTTGCTGGATTCGGCGAAGGCCCTACGGCCGTTAACAATGCAAAAGCATACATTGATCCAAAAGCTCGCCTACAGCCAATGCATAGTACATCAATGTTTTCTTAATAAAAAAGCGAATGACCATTGAATGGTCATTCGCTTTTTTTTAGGACTTCCGCTAGTACATGTAGTCCTTTTTTATCTTTCGTCTTTAACTTAACCTCATATTTAAACTCTTCTGGATGAATTAGATTTGTTGATACCTCATAGTTCTTCAACCTACTTATATAATCGTGATACGGCAACAGGTTAAACGGCGATCCCACACTTTGAAAAATCAGCTGTGCCGCTTCTTGTTCTTGAGTATCTGAATATAGAATTGCTAACTGTTTGTTGGAATCTAAAAGTAGGGGTGTAGTCTTTATTGGCAATGATGTGGGGATATGTTGGATAAAAATCATTGATTCAATTTTATCTTGCTTCTGAGATTTCATCGGAATAAACCATGCAGTTAGTTGTTGAATCATTTGCATTAAGCGATTTTTTCTAAAAAAAGCCCCGTAGCTATAAGCATTTGTTCGTAGTGTATTGTTTTCTTCTACCAAACTTCGCACCTCCTTAAAAGCCAGTCTAAATAAAATCGGATTTTATATGTAAAATTATAAATAATTCTGATAATTAAGTCAATTAAAATAACATATCAAGTTATGTTTTGTCACATTCATTTCATTTTATACCTTATTCATTGTAAATATACTTGTTGCTTTTCATATAATGCGTCAGAACTTCTAACAATCATATAGAAAACGAACCCTTTTATATATATGATAAGGTCAAATCATAAATCTTACGTTAAAAATTGAAATAGATAAAGTGATGTTATTTATGCAAAGCCAAAATACCCAAATAAAA
>NZ_BCVD01000189.1 GCF_001591565.1 Priestia flexa NBRC 15715
CTTTATGCTTATAGCACTGCAATGATTTTCCCTGTCATAGTGCGACTAGCTAACTGTGCTAGTGCTTGTAGAACCTCATCTAAAGAAATAGTTTTCTCAACAAGCGGATCTAGCTTTCCTTCTTTCACAAGCTCTAACATGTTATCGCCCGTTTTCTTTAGAGCTGCTTGCTCGTGACGATTAGCTGATTGATGAGCACTGCCTAATGCAACTTGATGAAAAGAAAGTGGATGTGCAAATGAAATGGCGCTATTCACATCAGGTGGACCTGCAATAAAAGCGATTTGCCCGTTAAACGCAAGTGCTTCTAGTGACTTGTTTGCATTTTCTCTTCCAACCGTGTCAAGCACAGCATGAACAGCTAATCCATTTGTAATAGCAAGAGTTTCTTTCACAAAATCTTCTTCTTTATAATCAATGGCGTAATCTGCACCTAATGATTTCACATACTCATGATTTTTTTAGAAACTGTTGTGATGACAGTTAAACCTGCCTGCTTAGCAAGTTGAATGGCAACCCCCCCTACTCCACCTGCTCCGGCATGAATTAAAATGAACTGACCTTCCTCAATATGAAGCTTAGAGAATAGCGCTTGGTATGCAGTGTAGACAGCACAAGGTAGCGGCTGCTGCCGCTTCAAATGATACGCCTTCTGGGATAACAGATACCGTATGAGCTGTTGTGACAGTATACTCAGCAAAACCGCCTTTTTTCGTTAGATCTCCGTGATACACAACGCGGTCACTCACTTGAATATCGGTTACGTTCGCACCTACTTCTTCAACAACACCAGCTACGTCTAGTCCTAAAATATGAGGATATGACCAGCTTGGATTTCCACCCGTTGCAGTCTTATAATCAACAGGGTTTAGCGCCGTAGCATGCACTTGCACAAGCACTTCTCCTTCACCAGGCACAGATTTTTTACTGTTTCCAACCTGCATTTGTTCCCATTTCCCTTTTCCCTCTAACAATAAAGCTTTTATCTTAGTAAGCTCCGTCTGAATACGTTAGCTCATAACTATGCGTATAGATTTCGATTAAATTGCCGAATGGATCTTCACAGTACACCATTTTGTAAGGCTTCTCGTTTGGATAATACTCACGAATTGGCATACGCTGCTTTCCACCATGAGCAACAATTTTTTCTGCAAGTCCTTCAATATCAGGGTCTTGAACGCAGAAGTGGAAAATACCAGTTTTCCAAAATTCAAAGTTATTTTCAGGCGTTTCATTTTGAAGAAACTCAAAGATTTCTACACCGATTTTATCTCCTGTTGCTAAGTGTGCAATACGAAACTTCCCCCAGCCTGATCCAAAAACATCCGTACACATTTGTCCAATTGCACTGTCATCTTCTACAATTTCAGATGGCTCCATAATGACGTACCATCCTAGTACTTCCTTATAAAATTTAACGGCTTCGTCCAAATTAGGAACAGAAAGCCCGATATGTGAAAATGAACGTGGATATGGTTGATTCATTTTTGTTTCCTCCTTCATATTTAAGATTGGTTTCAGTATAATGGAACCACCTATTCATGACTAGACGGCACTTTCGTGTAACCAGGTTACCAACTCGTAACCCTATTGACGAATTCATTCAATAGATTGTCCAACTAGTATGCTTCTATTACGTTACATAAGGAGAGATAAAGTTGAAAACCACAAAATACAATATTCCTGTCGAAGCCACGCTTGAAGTAATCGGTGGCAAATGGAAGGTTGTAATTCTTTGTCACTTAAAAGAACAAACACTTCGATTCAGCGAGCTACAGCGCATCATTCCAAATATCACAAAAAAAATGCTCTCCCAGCAGCTTAGAGAGTTAGAACATGACGGCATTATTAAACGTACTTTATATGATGAGATTCCACCTAAAGTCGAGTATTCGCTAACGGATGAAGGAGAGACCCTTCGAGAAGTGTTAGATTTGATGTGCTCATGGGGAAATGCACGCATTGAGAAAGATCCAAACGCCGTGAATTTGTATAAAGAACATGAAAAGAAGCTTAGCCATTAGGCTAAGCTTCTTTCATTAAGCTGTTGCTTCTTCATCTTCATTTACTTTGCGAAATTTTCGTGCATTCAAGCTGAAGATAATAATTGTTAAGATAATAAACACCAGCGCAAATATTCCTAGCACGCCCGCTTGACTCCAAGCAAACCCATAGTCATTACCAACCGAAATAATTTCACGGAATCCGCGAATCGCATACGTCATCGGTAAGAACGGATTAATTACTTGGAAAAATTCTGGCACTAGCGCTTTTGGGAACGTTCCGGAGCTTCCTCCGATTTGAAGGAGAAGCACAATAAACGTTAAGAACTGCCCTACTTTACCTAAAGCTGTTGTTAAGAATAACACCAGCGTAAAGAACGTTAAGCCTGTAATAATGGTGAACACATAAAATCTCCACACGCTTGTCACATGTAAATCAAGTCCCCACAGCAGTGCTGTTGCTACAAGAATCGATTGGAAAATTGCCATAAACCCAATTACGCTAAACTTACTTAAGAACCAAGCAAAGCCAGACGTTGGTGTAATCGCTGGATCTTTTAATGAGTAAACAGAAGAGAACATAAGCGCTCCTGCGAATAATCCAATACATAGAATGTATGGTGTTAAGCCCACTCCGTACTTATCTACATTGTTCTGTTTGTCAGCTTGCAAGTCAGTTGGACTAGCAAACATGCTGTACGTTTTATCGTTTGGATTCACTTCTTTGGCATCATTTGCTCCTTCTTGTAGAGAAGAATGAAGCTCACTTGTACCGTCTGCTAAATCGGATGACCCATCATAAAGTTTATTCGAACCATCTTGTAAATCTTTCGAACCATTTACAAGCTTCTGTCCACCTTTATTCAGTTCATCTAAACCATCTGCTAACTTGCCGCTTCCTGTTTCCGTTTTTTGGATTCCTTCTTTTAGGTCACCCGTTGCGTCAACAAGCTTGTTAGCTCCACTATTAATGGTTTCCATACCACTATTAAACGTTGTGAACTTTTCGTTAAAAGTTCCAAACTTTTCATTGAACGTTTTCTCGCTAGCTGCTAGTTTAGCTGCCCCATCGTAAATCTGTGACTGTCCGTCAGAAATTTTACCGATAGCACTTTGAATGTCCTGACCACCTTTTGAAAGCTCTTGTAAACCGTTTGCCAATACTTGAACCTGATCAACTTTTGCTTTCAATTCTTTAATCTGCTCTTGCTGCTGCTCCATAAACTGCTGGTTAGACAACTCGTTAATATCAGCAATTAATTTTTGTTTTTGGTCATCTGGAATCGATTCATTTTCATTAATTGAAGTAATAAGCTGCTGCTTTTTCGTATCAAATGATTGACGAACAGAATCAATTTTCTCTTTAAGAGCTGCGGCTTCTTTTTGCTTAACCGCAATTTCATTGGCTACTTCATTGACTTTGGTATTAGCTTCATTCAGTCCTGATACGAACTCAGGAAGCTTCCCTTCTAACTCTTTCGTCCCAGTTTGCAGTTCACCTAACTTTTCTTGCAAAGTTCCTGCACCTGTTTCTAATTGCTTAGACGCCGTATATAATTGATCAGAGCCTTCTTGTAGTTTCTTTGCTCCATCGGCGGCTGTTCCAATTCCTTTTGCTAACTCTCCTTGCTTCTCATTAATTTGTGTTGCGCCCTCTAAAAGCTTGACGGTTGCGCTATGCAGATCTGTTGCACCTTTATTCGCATCACTAATTCCATCTGCTAATTTTTCCACGCCATCTTCAAACGCAACTGTACTTTCTGCTAATTTTTTCAAATTATCGCGAAGCGTTTTGGAACCATCTTCAATTTTTCCAGCACCGTCGCTTGCTTCTTGAAGACCATCCGCCACTTCTTTGAAGCTATCAAATACAGTTTCCGCGTACTGCTTCGTTACTTCCTCTTTTATTTGTTCATTGATTTTTGTTACTGCGTTTGAACCAATCTGTGCACCGGAATAGTTTTTACCAGCGTTCGTATGGTAGACAAACTTCATTTTCTTTGGATCTTCGTCCATTAAAGTTGTTGCGTTTTCAGAGAAATTACTTGGCAGTTCTAGGACGAGATAATACTTTTCATTCTTTAAGCCTTCTAGCGCTTCTTCTTTATTCGTAAAACGCCAGTCAAACGTATCATTATCCTTTAAATTTTCAACAAAATCATCACCGACGTGAAGTTCTTTCCCATCTAGAGTAGCGCCTTTGTCTTCATTGACAACGGCTACAGGAATTTGATCTGTTTTTCCATATGGATCCCAATAAGCTGATAAAAAAATCACATTATATAAGAACGGAACGAATAATAAGCCCACAATAATTAAGATATTCATCGGCTTTGAAATAATGGATTTCCATTCTCCCTTCAGCATATTCATCGTTAAATCCCCCAATAGCTTTTCAGTTAAATTGACTATTTGACTAAAAAACAAATACAGTCATTAAGTTCTGATTAATGTTATCATATTCACAAACAGTAGGTCAATTACAATTTATTAATTTTTTTCTTCTTATTT
>NZ_BCVD01000190.1 GCF_001591565.1 Priestia flexa NBRC 15715
TTTATGTCCCAGCCTCTTTTTTATCAATTATGCATTTAACATGCTTTTTACTCTTGCTACAACGTTATCAACTGTAAAGCCAAATTCCTTCATAATTGTTTCACCAGGAGCAGAAGCACCGAAATGGTTAATGCCAAGAACTTGACCTTCGTCACCTACATAGCGCTCCCAACCTAATGTCGAAGCCATTTCAATACCTAAGCGCTTCTTCACTGATTTTGGAATAACACTTTCTTTGTACTCAGCTGACTGCTTCTCGAAGCGATCCCATGATGGCATGCTGACAACAGCTACTGAAACACCTTCTGCTTCAAGTGCTTTTTGTGCTTCTACTGCTAAGCTTACTTCAGAACCAGTTGCAAGTAGAAGTGCATCCGCCTGTTCTTTACCTGCTTTTGATACAACGTAAGCCCCTTTTGAAACACCTTCATAAGCAGTTTCACTCGTACCTTCAAGAGTCGGTAAGTTTTGACGAGTTAACACAAGCGCTGTTGGCGTATCTGTAGACTCTAATGATAAGCGCCATGCTGCAGCCGTTTCGTTAGCGTCTGCTGGACGAATAACTGATAGACCAGGCATTGCGCGTAATGAAGGTAATTGCTCGATTGGCTCATGTGTTGGACCATCTTCACCAACTGCAATACTGTCATGCGTAAATACATACGTAACAGGTAGCTTCATTAATGCTGCTAGACGAATTGCTGGACGTAGGTAATCAGAGAATACGAAGAACGTACCGCCGAATACTTTTACACCACCATGAAGAGCCATACCGTTAAGCGCTGCGCCCATTGCAAATTCACGAACACCAAACCAGATGTTGCGTCCACTGTAATCTTTTGCAGTAAAGTCTTCTGCACCTTTGATCATTGTTTTGTTTGAACCAGCAAGATCTGCTGAACCACCAAAGAATTGAGGAACAGCTTGTGCTACTGCGTTTAATACTTCACCTGATGAAGCACGAGTTGCTAAGCTTGAACCAGTTTCATATACAGGTAATTGTTGTTCCCAACCTTCTGGAAGTTTACCTTGTACAGCTAATTCAAATTGAGCTGCTAGCTCAGGATGTTTTTCTTTATACTGAGCAAAAACGTCGTTCCATTCTTTTTCTTTCTTTGCACCTTCATCAGCAATCGTTGCTTTAAAGTGTGCATAAACTTCTTCTGGCACATAGAAATCTTCTTCAAACGTCCAGCTATACGCTTCTTTTGTTAATTTTGTTTCATCTGCACCTAGTGGCGCACCGTGAACACCTGATGTTCCCGCATGGTTTGGAGAACCATAACCAATTGTTGTTTTTACTTCAATTAAAGTTGGACGAGAAAGATCTTCTTTAGCTGCTTCGATTGCACTTGAAAGCTCTGCTAAGTCATTTCCATCTTCTACGCGAATTACTTGCCATCCGTAAGCTTTGAAACGATCTTCTACGTTTTCAGAGAATGAACGGTCTAAATCTCCGTCTAATGAGATGTCGTTTGAATCATAAAGCACGACAAGGCGACCTAATTTTAAGTGCGCTGCTAGTGAAGCTGCTTCAGCTGATACACCTTCCATTAAGTCTCCGTCACCACAAATACCGTATGTAAAGTGATCAACGATTTCAAGTCCCTCTTTATTATATGTTTCGGCTAAATGACGCTCAGCCATCGCTTTACCAACTGCCATTGCAATTCCTTGTCCTAATGGACCAGTTGTTGCATCAACACCTGCTGTGTGACCATACTCTGGATGACCTGGTGTTTTACTTCCCCATTGACGGAAGTTTTTTAAATCGTCAATTGATAGGTCATAGCCTGCTAAGTGTAATAAGCTATATAGAAGTGCTGAACCATGTCCTGCTGATAAAACAAAGCGATCACGGTTAAACCAATCTGGATTTGATGGGTTAATATTCATAAACTTTGTCCATAGCGTGTACGCCATTGGAGCTGCTCCCATTGGCATACCTGGGTGACCTGAATTTGCTTTTTCAATAGCATCAATTGATAAAGTACGAATTGTTGCAATTGAAAGATCTTCAATACGTTGTGTCATAACTCTTCATTCCTTTCAAAACTATGTATATATGTAATCATACTAATGATTAACGATTTTGTACAATATTTGATTCGTTTTTTTTCGTACTTTTACATTTTTCGTTTCCAAACGCAAAAATATACAAAAAAACTAGAGAAACTCATTTCCCTAGTTTTTGCACCACAGCAAACCATCGCCTTAGTGTAGACGCTTCTTTTTGCTATCTTTCAGTTTTTTAGGGGTTACGTCATTCCCTTTTTCATCAACAACTTTAATCGTATGAAGGTGATTTGTCATTGATTGACGGAACGTTTGTAAATATTCTTTACGAAGCTCTTGCTGTTCTTGTGCTTCAGCTTCTGTTAAACCTTCCGCCTTTGATTTTTTAGATAGTTGATTGATTCGTGCCATTTTATCTTTAGACAACATTTTGTCAGAACTCCTCGCTTTTTAATACAGTTTAAAGCATAATACAATACTACACATCTTACTAAATCTCTTGTTTTTTAGCAAGAAGCTCGCCTTGGTCGTCGCAGTACTCCTGATAGCGACGGTGTACAGTTGCTTTTGATACCTTATAACCAAAGCCTTTTAGCGTGACAGCAATTTCTGCAAATGTTAAGCCATTATTACGTAGTTGTACAATTTCTTCTATGGGAACTTCCTTTCGTTCTCTACCTGAGTTTACATGCTGGTTTTTCAAATTATGCTCCGGGTGATACCCATTGGCAACTGCTCTTTTCATACCTCGTTTAATTTTTGCATTATGTAATTTTCTTTGATGTTCTTCCACCAAGCTAATGATGTTTAACAACATGGAATCAGCTTCTGATAGCTGTAGCTGTCCCTGATGACTAATCGTGTAAATTGCTACTTTCTCTTTATTTAACGCGTGCAGTAAAGCAATCCTTGCATTTCCACGCCCCAGTCGTGTTTCATCCTGAATAAGCAGGGTAGAAACGTCTTCTGCTTTTAATAATTCTAAGACTTCTAATATTCCTTCTCGGTCAACTTCATAGCCGCTCGCTTTTTCAGAAATAATTTCACAAACTGTAAAATTATGCATCGTAGCAAGTTGCATTAACTCTTCTTCCTGCCTCTTTAACGATGTCTCTTGGGCTTCTTTATCCGTACTTACTCGACAATAGATAACTGCTTTCATCTTTCTAGCTCCCTTTCTTCATTTCCAAACACTAAAACCCCTACCATCGTTCAGTAGAGGACTCGTAGCTCTAGTTCACTTATCAAAAGCAATCTGATGATCACTTGCTAAATCAGATTTCAATACCGGAATATATAACTGATCTCCCGGAGAAAGCGACTGTGTAGATGGAACAGTTAGCTCATTCATATTTTGGACCCATTCTACAAATTCATTTGGTGATAAATTATGATGCTTACTATATTCTTGGGATAATTCCCAAATAGTGTCACCCTTTGCAATAGTAACAGTTGTATATTTTTCTAACTCCACTCTATCTGCTCCTAATAGCAACGTCAAGACATATGTAAGTGCGGCGATAACCACAAAAAAGGTAGTATAATGTTTAATAGATTCTATTAATGGTCTCATTTCAAATCCCCCTCAGAATGTATGTTCTCATTTTATTGCGAACATCCGTTTCTGTCAATGGGTTTTTTTCGAACTTATGTTTGTATATTATATATAGCCATGATATAATTTATAGCAAAGAATAGCTAAAAATGAGGTGAAATGTATGAAGCTATCAAAACGTCAACAAGAAATACTAGATTTCATTAAGCATGAAGTGAAATTAAAAGGATATCCCCCATCTGTTCGCGAAATTGGTGAAGCAGTTGGTTTAGCATCTAGTTCAACAGTTCACGGGCACTTAGCTCGTTTAGAAAGTAAAGGTCTAATTCGTAGAGACCCCACAAAACCAAGAGCAATTGAAGTTCTTCAAGCAGAGGCCGATGTAAGCATTCCACAAAGTGCAGTTATAAATGTTCCTGTTATCGGTAAAGTTACGGCAGGCTTTCCAATTACTGCAATTGAAAATGTAGAAGAATACTTTCCGTTACCTGACAAGTACGCCTCTCCAGATGAGCAAGTATTTATGTTAGAAATTATGGGAGAAAGTATGATTGAAGCCGGTATACTAGATGGAGATATGGTCATTGTTCGCCAACAGCAAACAGCTAATAACGGCGATATTGTTGTAGCAATGACGGAAGATAACGAAGCAACTGTCAAACGTTTCTTTAAAGAAGATAATTTCGTTCGCTTACAGCCAGAAAACTCCACAATGGCACCTATTATCTTACGTCATGTAACTATTTTAGGAAAAGTCATTGGAGTATATCGCTCCATTCATTAAGAAAAG
>NZ_BCVD01000191.1 GCF_001591565.1 Priestia flexa NBRC 15715
AACATCACCCTTTTTTATTTTCTATCTCTTCTGATACTTTATGAATGCTTTTTATATTTAGAATCCATAGGATACTTACTCCTACGTAATATATGCCTATTATTGATAGATTATCTGATAAATTAACCCAAATAGGTTTTGATAAGCCAAAATGCCCCCAAATAACAGCTATAAGGAAAAAGGTTAAAGGAGTGACCAGGTGGACCATCCCATATAAAACTTTGCTAAATTTCATAATTTATTCCCCCTTAACTTTTAACAATTTCTTTCTTACTATCCATGTTTATAGGTGCACACTCCTCCATAATAAATTAAAGTGCCTGCTAAACCAACAGCATTTGAGCCTACGGCAAACTTCACTAGTAATTTAGCCGCTTCCTTATAAGCTTTCTTTTCAAGATATGCCCATAACCCACCTTCAAGTGCAGCTGTGACCATCGCTACTCCGAAATGGTCTTTTATAGCTCCTATCATACATGATTTCCAAGCTTCGTTTGATGCCGTTACCATTAAATTCCCATTTCTAGATTTTGTGTTTTCAACTGGCTGAAGACCAACCGTTAACATCTCAATTTCATCACGGACTTCCTTTCCAAATTCATCTTCAATCTTTTCAAAGTCAAATGTTCTTAGTCCATTTTCTACGACCAAAGCTTCTTCCATCAAGAACTCAAGTTGAGCTGCTAATTCCTCCACTAGTTCTTCTTCCGCAGGAAATCCTTCAGATCCTTTTGCTTGCAAAGGAAAGCAGAAAGCAACAAAAAGTGCAAGTATCAATGTTGGGACACAAGTTAATCTTATTGCTTTGTTATTTATCATTCTCCCTAACTCCTTTTTGGTATTTTATTACACAAATTTAATATTAAAGCACATTTGAACCTGCTTCATTATGAAAATATAAAAAAGGAGAATCGATTCAAATTAATACAAGATAATAGATTGATTAGGTAATAAAAGTATTAGTTAAAAAATACCAAAAACTCTTCACATTAGCATTTAAAGGGCTTTCATATAATAAATAACTTTTTTCAAATATTCATGTAGTACAGATCTAAGCTTTCCCACCAAAATCAAAACCACAAGAAAAAACCGAGAAGCATTTACATCTTCTCGGCCTACTTTTACTGTAAGAGCTTCCTATATATAATACATGAGAGAATCGTCTTGCTCACTCTGCTTGTTCATATTTTGTGCATGTAACGACTGCGTAGATTGGACCTTATTAACGCGCTTCTGACGATTGGAAAACAGTAAACAAACGGAAAGAACGGAAGCTACTAAGCCTACAATTAAGGCACTCACCTGACATTCCTCCTTTATAGAATATATATATTCTATTTTACCACTAATGTACGTAAATGAAGCCTTTTTCTCCAAAATTTCCATCTACTTTTACAGAGTTGTTGCTTGCTTCATTTCTTCCTTCGTCTCTTTATTCCCTTTCCTACTCGATACGTAGCTATTTAGCGCCATACCAGCAATAACAAGTACAATTCCAATGCACGAAACGTATGTAGGTAGCGGCATGCCAAGCAGAATCATTTCGCCAAGTAGCGCAAACAATACTTCAAGCGACTGAGTAGCTTCGACTGCTCCGAGCTTTTTCATATCACCTTTGACCATATTGGTTGCTGCAAAGAATAAGACCGTCGCAATAACGCCTGAAAACAAGGCAACCCAGCCCGATTGAATAACCTGTGAGGTGCTAGGTGGCCCAGCGGTAATCAAACCGTAAGTCGCTAAGATGATCCAAAACGGTAAACTTGCAATTGTCATTCCGAGCACGCGCTGGTAAGCATCTAAGCGGTTGGATACAACCACCATCATCTTACGATTGCCAAGCGGATAAGCAAAAGAAGCAACTAAAATTGGCAATGTACAAAGCAGTACGCTCACAAGCGATAGTGTTGTTGCGTGTTCAATTTGCATAATGGCGACGCCAAGTAAAATAATGAGGGCCATCGCTAAGCTTTTAAAAGGTATTTTTCCTTTTACTTGAATAGATCCCTTACTCGTTTGAATCGTTTCATAAAATAAAGGAGCTAGAAGCGAACCTGAGATAATCGTAATTTGCCACGTTCCCGCAATTAACCAGCTCGGACCGTAAGCACTCGCATAGCAAAGCGGCGCGTAGAATAACCCAAAGCCAATCGTGCTCCACATAACCCACTGCATTGGCGCTTTTTTCATTTCCGCAAACGTAGCGGAAAGTTTTTTCCTAGCGATGACGATGATCAACAATAGTGGAACCATAAAGAAAAAGCGTAAGGAAGCACTCCAAATCCAGCTTCCACCTTCAACTTCCATCATACGATTTAAAACAAATGTAAACGCAAAGAAAAACGCCGAGCACACGCCTAATATAATTGGCTTCAATTCCCTAACCCCCGTATGTAACACATAATAATGTAAATAAATTGTAAAACCAATATATCGCATTTTAGTTATTTATTCAACGCTATTTTTAACTCATAAAAAAGAGCCCTCACGCTCGTGATGACTCTCTACGCTAATAGCTCTCCAAGGCTTAGCCAATTTTTCTCTACGAGATTCGCTGCTTGGAGCGGTTCCTGACTTTGACACACCTCAATAATTCCTTTGTGCTCGCTTACTGATTTGAATCCTTTCTCAGACGAAAACTTAGCTACTTCCAACCGGTAAATTTTTGACTCACTGCGCTCTAGTGCTAAGAGAATTTCAGGGTTATTCGCAGCTTCTAAAAACACGCGGTGAAAGGCTTGATCTGCTTCGATGGCGCCGATGATATCATGCTTTTCCACCGCACTCTGCAGCGCAGCATTATGATGAGCTAGCGCTTTGAAATCTTCTTCTGTCAGATGCGCAACGGCAAGCTTAGTTGCCAATGCATGAAGAACGGCAACTACGGTAAACGCGTGCTTGGCTTCTTCAGGGTTTAACGAAGATACTTTAGTAATGGAGCCTGGAATCGATTCAACAAGCCCTTCATCTTCCAAGCGTTTTAACGCTTCTCTTACCGGCGTTCTGCTGACGCTAAATTTTTCAGCTAGCTCCTTATCATTCAAGCGCTGGTCCGGTGGAAACTCTAACGTAATAATTCCTTGCTTTAAAGTTTGATAAATTTCTTCTCGCAATGATAAACGTTTAATGGGTTTAATCAATTCTCTTTTCATAAAACCAATATATCAAATGCTGGAAGTTTGTTCAATTCTGTACTTAGTCACCTTTTAAGTTAGGCTTATATGTATATATTACCATTTATAAACAAAAAAATCCGCATTGTTTTACGGACTTTTTCGAGAACTTATTATGCATACCCAAGCGCTTTTAAAGCGGCTTTGACATGCGTATAGGTTTTTAAGACTGTAAAGTTTACTTGAAGGTCTCTCATTTTTTTCGCTATAGAAGGCATGATGCCTGTTATGATTACCTGCGTTCCGGTAATGGTAATTAAATCGTGCAGATTATACATGTAAGCTACTACATCTTCATCCATTTCCAATAAACCTGAAAAATCGATAATAAAATGATCATCTTTACTTTCATCAATGTATGTTGATACTTTGGATGCAATCATATGATATCGCTGTTCATTCAAAACACCAACAATCGGTAGAACAGAAACCCCGTCTTTCACTGGAACAATTGGCGTTGACATCTCCTGCATCCTTTCATAGTAGTCATAAATCACTTCTTCTTGCTTCATTTTCCCCGTAATGTCCTTTTGAATCCCAATAAAATAAAGCTCATCATCAATCCACATTGGATCAATAAATAAGTCGTTCCAAAAAGGTTGGCTTTCTTTTGTATAGTTTAAAATTTGTACATTGACCGACTTTTTTTCGCGGATAGCATCTCGAATTTTTCGTACCGTATCTCGGTCGGTATTTTCCCCTTGT
Source organism: Priestia flexa NBRC 15715 (assembly GCF_001591565.1). Lineage (GTDB taxonomy): Bacteria > Bacillota > Bacilli > Bacillales > Bacillaceae_H > Priestia > Priestia flexa. The sequence goes on from NZ_BCVD01000191.1 coordinate 3,879, forward strand.
AAAAAGCGGCAGTTCTGTCCTACGATTTCTTCTTTCCTGTATCCGGTCATATCCAGAAAACCTTGGTTCGCATAAACAATCGGATTATCGGGCAAAGCAGGGTTGGTTAAAATTAATCCAGTTCTTGTAAAGTCTAGGGCTTTTTTAATAAATGCTAGTTCTTCTACCTTATGATCATCATTTGCAAGCAAGCTCTTCTCTCCTTCTCAAGTATAGTATAAAACATGACTTTTACTATGTATTAACGTACTTAACAACTTCTCTCTAATTCTGTCATATCTTGTGTCTTTTTTCTATAAATTAAAACCATTTAAATATGAAAA
>NZ_BCVD01000192.1 GCF_001591565.1 Priestia flexa NBRC 15715
TTTATTTATTTCCCCCTCACTCCTTATATATATTATACCATCTAGGGATATAAAAGTGAAGTTAATTCTATTGATTTAGACAAAAAAGCTATTGCCGTTTTTCATACAACAATAGCTTTTTATTACTTTAATGGAAGTTTTTTTCTCGGTGAGTTGCTATACAATCATTCACACCTTGATGATAACCAGCTGAATATATAAAACGAGTAAGTTCTTCAATTAACTTACTTTTTGTATCGGGACAAATACTATTTAAATCGACCTTTTCCATAAGAGGAAAAAATTTCTCAATCAATTTTTCAAGATCATTTTCAATAAAGTATTTTAACCTCTTTTCCATTTTCTCATTCGACATTTCTAACACTCCATTGTGATTATATTATGTATCATACATAGTATATCAAGATAAAATGTTACGTTAGTTAAAATTAAAATACAATATTATAACAAAGAAAGGATATACATTGTATACACTTTTTCTTTTTTGGTTTTTATTTTTTTGAGTATTTGAGTTGCAAAGCGTTAGCGTCCCTAAAAGGGAGGTTTTTTTCCGTTTTGGCAACGTTCTTACAAAACTAGCTTTGATAAATTGTCAAGGGTGCTCTAAGCTAAAAAGTTTTTGATGTTATGTAATGGGTTTAATCAAAAAGTTTTTAGCCCCTTGATGATTTATCAGCCGTCTTAGCTTTCAAAAGGGGGGAGGGCGTAGCAGGAGGCTCGACCTTTTGAAAGGTTAGTCGGCTAGCTATGTTTTACGCTATGCAGCTCAAAACGGAAATTAAATAAAAAAGAAGGCGTATGCCTTCTCTCCTTGTTTTGATCTTTTGAACTCAAGGTTTTATTACCAGTCACACTAACCGTTAAGAAATTCAATGGAACACACAGAATGTTAATTGGCGCTAACTACATGCTTTTGGTAGTTGGTCCAATTTACAGGCTGTTGTTCGCTTGGATTTTAGGTAGTGGTGAGATGCCACAGGGTGTTAGACAGCGTTTTTTGCTGTCTTACTCCTTGTGAGCAGACCCGTAGGGCAACCCATCAAAAAAAGGCTTTAATTATTTAACAGGCTGTTCATAACTTAATTCATCTGTTAATAAATCTTTACCGTCTAGATTTGTGAGATGTGTAATACAGAAATCAAACTTATTTGTGGATTCAAAGTCTGTCTGTCTTTTCATAAGGAAAACAATGTATTTTCCCTTTTTTCCAGATGCAACCGTTCCACCATCAGTTCCTAAATCATCATTATCTATGAACTTAGGTTTTTCATTCTCTAAGAATACACTAAATTGACGTAACGTAATATCTACTGTTGTATTATTTTTCACATTAAGTTTAATACTTACTGCAATCACATCTTCATTATTAAAGGATGTAAATTAATTTTCCATGTTTCAATAGGATTTAATTTAGAATATTCTACACCTTCTACTACACATTCAAATGATACTTTAAGCTTATTAACTTATTTAAATAAGAAAAGGGAAGGTTAACCTTCCCTTTTCTACTTAAAATGAAAGAGCTTGAACAATGATATTTACTAAAGCACCAATTGCGACAACGCCATAAATTACTAACGCTGTAGTTTTAATCAAGCTGGCTGTATACTTATCAGCTGTATAGAAAAATAAAACGAATGCTGCGCCTAAAAGAATGATTGATAAGATAATTGAAATGGTCATGATTATTCCCTCCAAGTTTTATTTTTTGTTCGGCTGAACCACAACTTGTAGCGAAAACGGTGTGAAGGGTGCGCTTGCGAAGTAGCGCACTTGCCAGTGGCGAGTAGACATGTTGCATGATATACGCAACATGGCGTTAGAAATTTAGATCGGCCCAATGACTTAGCGAGAGTTAGTTTGCGTAGTGTGCAAACTTAGTCTTGCTTAGCCTACTTGGCCGTTCAAATTTCTTTCGAGCCACGCCAGCCCTTCACACTGTAATGAGCGAAAAGTTACACTGAGGAGAACAAAGAAAGAAATCCACTACACCAAAAAGAAAAGCCCTAGTCATTCCCTGTTATTTTGAACAGGGGATTGACTAGGGCTTAGTGAATTAGTGCGAAGCTTAATTCACGCAATTTCAAACAGGTTCGATACCTGTTTGAAATTGCCCTTGATTTCTTATTCCTTTTTTAGGAGTGCAGCGTTAGCCAGCGACACGATTAATGACGTATGTCATTAATTTACTTCTTTTCATGCTGCTTCAGCAGCATCTAGCAGGCTCGATGCCTGCTTTTTATAAAAGGAAATCCGACCACCGGGAGGTATTTCTTCCTTGCGGAAGACGATATGAATCATCTTGATCCATATCGTCTTCCATATTTTTATTAATTTACTAATTGAAGAATAATCTCTATATCTTTAAGATGTTCTATAAAATCATCTTTTTGATAATCTTCATTGTAAAGTTTATAACAACAATCAACATCACCTAACTCATCTATAAAAGCATCTAAACTTTGTTGACACCCGTCGATTTCTTTCAGTCTTTTTTCTATATATTCTCCCCACTTCTTCCATATTTCTTGTGACCAGTCTTCGTAACCAAAAGACCAACCTCCTAAACCTTCATATTGACCATTTGTTTTTCGAAGCTCTAATTGGATTTCATAGCCACATTCCTCTTTTTCTCCTTCATCCCAAAACAGCGTTACAAGTCCACATCGAAACTCATATTCAGTATTCAATTTGATTCTTCCCATCGATTTGCCCTCCATATTCTATTAAAATCACAGAGTAAAGAAGATGGTAAATCCTTCTTTACTCTAATTATATTTTTATTTCATGTTATACCCTTGAAAATCATATCCATATATATCTGTTAACTCTACAAAGCTTTTATAAGAATAAGTAATAGCTACTGGTGTTCCAACCTGAACTTTATCATAAAGCTTTTCAATTGAAGCATTATGCATTCTTACGCAACCTTGACTTATATGTTTTCCAATACTAGACTCATTTGCATTACCATGAATAGCATAAGTATCACCATATGTTTCATTAGCATCAAGTCCTAACCATCTCTTTCCTAAAGGGTTTCTTGGGTCTCCTCCTGGTATTTTACCTGTATAGTATGGACGGTTTTTTATTTTATTTACTATTTCAAAAAATCCTACTGGTGTTTTATCCCATGATTTCCCTGTTGCTACTGACTCAACCATTTCTAATTTGCCGTTATGAAAATAAGCCAGTTTGTTATAGTATTTATTTATAATAATTAAGTCTTGATGTTTAGAAATAGTACTAGCTTCTGCTTTTCCTCCTACAGTCCCACAGATGATAAAAAAAGAAATAGATAGTATTGAGATTAATTTTAAAATAGGTTTTTTAGTATTCATTTTTTTCCCTCATTATTTATATATTCGTGTTATAATGAGTGAGAAAAGAAAATGCCAGTTTTCTTTTCTCACAATTTTTAACCTTAACTGTGAATCATTCGTTATTAACGGATGATTCTTTTCATTTCCTCAAAAAGTGTTACAGCAACCGCCTTGAAAGCTTCGTCTATGGATAAACCTTGTTGAAATAATTCTTTTAACTTTTCTTCTTCATCTGTGTAGAACACTTCAAGAAGTACCAATTTTAATTTTTGTTCAGATGTTATCGTCTTTAAATTTTTTTCAGTTTTCTTTTCTTGAAAATTGATAACATTTGTTAATTCTTCTTTTATTTTCATCAATTACACTCCTTTAATTATAAAGTGCCTTCCTCCCTTAAACTCTTATACTTACCACTTGGTGTAGTAATAATGTGGTCTAAAAGCTCAATGCCTAAAATCTCACCACAAGACTTTAATCTCCTTGTTACTTCATAATCTTCTTTGGAAGGATTAGGAAATCCACTTGGGTGTGAATGTGCAACGATTATAGCATTAGCATTATTCAATATGGCTGATTTGAAGGTTTCTCTAGGTGAAACAAGACTAGAATTTAAAGAACCTACATGACATCTATGAACAGCAGTCACTACATTTTTAGTATTTAAGCACATAACCAAAAATACTTCTCTATCTTCATCACCTATTAGCTTATGTGCAAGCTCATGTGCATTATATGGTGAAACAACTCTAAACATGGCATACTCACTGTCAACTTCTTTTAATTCTTGCTTAATCCTTACAACCTCAAAAATTGTATCAAAATTCAT
>NZ_BCVD01000193.1 GCF_001591565.1 Priestia flexa NBRC 15715
GAGTCAAACAAGAAATCATAAGGCTGCAAAGCGCTTTTTCAAGAAAGCTTTGCGGTCTTTTCATGTTTCCAAGCCCCGTGTGATAACAGTAGACAAGAACCCAGCCTATCCTATGGCGATTGAAGAGTTGAAGAAAGAGAAAAAGATGCCTGTAGGCATCCAAATACGGCAGGTAAAATATCTGAATAACATTGTGGAACAAGATCATCGTTTTATTAAAAAGAAAGTTCGTTCGATGTTAGGATTGAAATCTTTTCGTACAGCTACATCTATTCTTTCAGGAATAGAAGCGATGCATATCATTAAAAAAGGACAACTTGTTTTACGGGACAAGTCTGTCCAAAATCAAGTGAAGTTCATTCATCAACTGTTTGGGTTGATTACTTAAGACGAACAGTCACTAGGAATCTTTGGCTTTTTTAGATTTTCTTCAAATATTTGCACCAGAACCGTATATTCTTATATATAAAAGTTTATATAAAAGATAAGCAATATAGTACAAAGACTACCATTATATAATTTAACTCATCTGGGTTCATAAATTTTTACTAACTTTTATAAGTAAGGTATCTTGAGCAATAAAATTAGTACACATTTATTGGTTCTGGTGCAAATACTGAAGAAGGAAATACGATAGAATTAGATTGAGGTGATATCAATGATATTAGTTAGCTCTTGTTTAGCAGGATTAGAGGTAAGATATAATGGTACGCATTGTTTAGATAAAAAGATACGCCAAATGATTGAAAAAAAACAAGCAATTACTGTGTGTCCAGAATTACTTGGTGGTTTTTCAACACCAAGAGAACCAGCTGAAATTGTTGGTGGTAATGGGGAAGATGTCCTTGATGGTAAGGCTAAAGTGATCGAAAAATCAGGTAGAGACGTTACAAAACTGTATATAAAAGGAGCTTATGCAACGCTAAGAAAAGCTCAAGAGGTGGGCACCACAGTAGTTATTCTTAAGGAATTTAGCCCCTCCTGCGGAAGTTCAATGATTTACAACGGTGAATTTAAAGGTAAGAAAATTGTTGGAAATGGAGTGACGACTGCCCTACTTGAAAGGAATGGAATTCAAGTAGTCTCAGAAGAGAGAATTACTGCTTTTCTTGAGGAGAAATTAAAAACTTCTTAAGCGAACATTGACATGATAAAATGATCAACTTTTAAAAAAACAAAATTTACAATGAATACATGTAAACGATGTGAGAACCATTGATATTCTAATAGTTCTCACATCGAGGTTAAGATAAATGCGGATTTACAACGCTAAGCCTATTTTCCTGACGAATCCCTCGTTTTTAACAACGTTAAGAAAGTTTTAGTGGTCTTAAAGAATCTAATGAGACTACTTTCTCTGAGTTAAAATGGTATTCTCCTAGTAAATTAATATGTTCCCAACCTAAGGGCGACATATGGTGTAACAAATCTTCATTAAAGCTACCTGTCCGTTTTTTATATTCAACTGCTGTTGTTAGGTGGAGAGTATTCCAAATACTTATAGAGGTCCCACCAACGAAACGCTGAAAACATACGCTAAGGAATTGTTCAGAAAATCTTGAGTTGCTGAACACCTTGTCATTAAAGGATTTATAAGTGTTTCTTCCCTTCGGAAGTGTCCATTAACTCGTTCAATAATCAATGTTCAATAATTATTAAAATATTAAGTTTGTGAACGAATTTAATGTCTAAACGTATAAAAGGCCGTAATTTACTTATCGAAATCTGCTTAGCGTATGTTTTCCGCTAAATGTTGGTGAGACCCCTAAAAACTCTAGTACAAATACTTAAGAAATAATAAAAAAAGACAATCGATTATTAATCGATTGTCTTTTTTTATCAGCATAAGAGAGCACTTGCTTTAAATGCAAGGTAAATTTGATTTTGAGTAGTATTGTCTTGAGATTCATACTTGTTAGCACAATTTGTATAAGTTAATAAAACATACAACTATTTCGGAGAAAGTAAACATAATAAGTCCATTATTGATAATCAAATTCCAATTACAATTAACCGGAATCCTATAATAAGATTCCGGTTAATTAAACTACTCAGCTTTTACTAAGATTTTTATATGATTTCTTTCTTTTAGTAGACCTTCGAATCCTTCTTCTATTACTTCATCAAGTGTGATACGTTTCGTTATTAATTTATCTGCAGGGAAGTAACCTTGTGCCATTAAACTAATAACAGCTGGAAACACATCACGGTATCCGATAATTCCTGCTAAAGTACGTTCTTTCAACACGATATTTTGTGGGTGAATCGGAGCCTCTGTTTCAAAAATACTAACAATCATTGTTTCTCCATTAAATTTGGTTGAATTGATAGCTTGTTTTAAAACAGGTGGTACCCCAGTGACTTCATAAGCAACATCTACCCCGCCACTTGTAAGCTCTTGAATTTGTTGTACGGCATCACCATTATTTGGATCAATTGCGATGGCTCCAAGCTCTTCTGCCTTTTGTCTACGTTGTTCAGATAATTCAACTGCATAGATTTCTGCTGCACCTGCTGCTTTTAAGGCTTCAATCACTAATAAACCAATTGGACCAGTTCCAAATACGGCTGCTTTATCACCAACTTGTAGTTTACTTTGTTTCACAGCATGAAGAGCAACAGCTGACGGTTCAACAAGTGCACCTTGTTCATATGATACATTCTCTGGAAGTTTATGCAGCATGTGTTCTGGAACAGAAGTGAATTCAGAAAACCCACCGCCACCGCCAGCAAGACCATAGAATCCCATATCTGCGCAAAGATTATATTTCCCTTGTTTACAAGCATCACATTTTCCGCAATTATAAATTGGTTCTACTGTAACACGATCACCAACTTGTACTTTGGTTACACCTTCACCAATTTCAACAACTTGTCCAGAAAATTCATGCCCCATAACAATCGGAGCTTTATCTCCAGTTAATGGATGTGGTGTTTCCTTAGGAATAAAAATTGGGCCGGCTGTATATTCGTGTAAATCGCTTCCACAAATTCCACACCACTCAACTTTAAGTTTTACTTCACCTTTTTTTACAGTAGGTTCTTCGATATTTTCTAGTCTTAAATCTTTAGCATTATGCCATCTTAACGCTTTCATCTGAAATTCATCTCCTAAAGTAAACGGTTATGTTAAAAACTATTTCAATACTATTATAATATATTTTGAGTGGAATTGCATATTAACAAGCAAATAGACCTAGATATTACTCACTAATAAAGCAGACAGTTTTGGCTAATTTATTTCTCATCATATACTGCCATTTCGATAAATTTCGAGTGTCCCAGTGGATAACAAAAAATGTTATATTAAGTAAGTCATTATTCGGCAAACTTTATTGCCATCCTCACCTATTATTGGTGAGTTTTTTTATGTCTAATTGCTGTAAACATAGATACCTATAAGGATGATTATGGTAACTAGTATTGTATAAGGTATACAATAAAAATAAAGGAAATATTTTTCAGTAAATAATATTATATTGGTTTTATATAGGAGAGCTAAAAAAATTTATTCCTCCTCTCTGTCTACTTATAAATACTTGTAAATTAATAGGAAGACCCTATCTATAGTTTGTATAGATAGGGTCTTCTTACTTTTAACTCTTTACGAACGCACTGTATTTTTTACTGGATATCCATAAATTGATCCATCTTTAATTTTAATTTTATCTTCCCAAGGAAGCTTGTAATTTCCTTCGGCTAAATCTTTAACGAATGTATATGGATTCTCTTTTACCCCCCCAGGAGTAGATACATAACCTCTAGCTCCCAAATTATAAATATTATTTTCAAGTCCCCATCCTATCCTAGCTTGGTCAGCTAGTTCTGGGTAAACCTCTGCGGTAACAATTTCATAAGGGTTTCTGTGACCTTGGACTAAAGTAGTACCGTCAAAGTTACATACTTGTCCTTCACCAAAATAATAAAAGACTCCATCGTAACCTGCTAAATTCACAGATAAAGTGTACATTAGATTCTGCCATGCATTCGAACGGTTT
>NZ_BCVD01000194.1 GCF_001591565.1 Priestia flexa NBRC 15715
TGTCTCAGTCTCTTTAATTACTTCTTATATGTTTCTTCCACAATATCTTTTGTTAAACGCTTTTGAAACTCTGTATAAAGTGGTTTAAAGCGCTGTTTCCACTTATCTCTTTCCTGTTCTGTTAAATAATGAACTTGAATCGAAGACTCATTTTTAATTTTTTCGAGCTGCTGCTCATTCATTCCTTTCGAGTGCTCCCACATCCAAGCTGTTGTTTCCTCCATCGCATTTGAAAGCAGAAGTTGAACATCGGGAGGCAAGCTGTTCCAATAGCTCTCGTCCATCATGACCGCATAGCCTAAGTAGCCGTGATTACTAATCGTCATGTAGCGCTGCAGCATATATAAACGCTTTGAATAGATATTTGAAATTGTGTTCTCTTGACCGTCAAACTCTTGTTTTTCCAGCGATTCATACACTCGGTTAAATGGAGCAATGGTAGGTTTAGCATCAAGTAGATCAAACTGCTTTTTTATGACTTCGCTTGGCATAATACGAAAGCGTTGGCCTTTAAAGTCATCCGGGACAGCCAGCTTTTTTTGACTACTCGTCATTTGTTTAAATCCATTGTTCCAGAATGCTAGTCCTTTTAAATTTTCTTTTTTGAGAGATGCTTGCAGACTCTTGCCAATCTGACCGTTTAACGCGGCTTCAACTTCACCTTCATCTTTAAACATAAATGGGAGGTCAAAAAGTAGCCAATCCTCGTTTAAATCTGCAAGTTTTGAGAAAGAAGGAGCAATCATTTGAACGTCATTTCTTCTTAAAGCATCTACTTCTTCTGTATCAGAATAGAGCACACTATTTGAGAAAACTTCAACTTTAACCTTGCCATCTGATCGTTCATTAACAACCTTGGCAAACTTTTGAGCTGCTAATCCTTTTGGGGTGTTTTCAGCTACAACATGACTAAAGTTAATCACAATCTGCTCATCCAGTCCTCGTTGTTCATCATCTCTATAGACGTGTTCTGAATGTAAAAACGAAGGAGGGAAAAGCAAAATATAAGTAAAGAAAGCGCTGACAAATAAAGCTGTTACAATAAATATTCGCATAGGGTCTTACTCTCAGCTCCTCGCATCTCGATGAGAAGAATTGTAATCTTATGATTTATTTTACCATGCAGATTTGGAGCATGGTAAAATAAATATAGATAGTATATGTGAGAAAGAAGAGGTAGCTTAGGCTTTATGAATCGATTTTCAATGCAAACGAAAATGACTGCCTTAATCTTTTTTATTATCGTCTTTGCGCTGTTTTTAGCCGGTCTTGTCGTGATTAAAGAGTTTGTGGAATCAAAGGAAGAAGATTTACGTCAGAGAGCTCTTGTAACATCAAGAACTGTAGCTGAAATGACGGAGGTTAGCGAAAAGATAACGGGAGATGAACAAAAAAGGCAGAAAATTAACACAATAGTAGACCCCATTCGAATTATTCACGGGGCAGATTATGTAGTGGTACTTGATATGGAAAAGATAAGGCTGTCTCATCCAGTCAACGCTATGATTGGCACAAAATCGCATGGTGAAGATGAAGGACAAGCATTTGCTGAACACACATACACGGATAAGGCCAAAGGAGAAAGTGGCACCGTGGTGCGTTCACTCGTTCCAATTATTAATCACCACCATGAACAGGTTGGCGTTGTAATTAGTGGTTATTTGTTGCCGACTTTTTCAGAAGTTATACAGAGCTTGAAAAAAGAGATTTTTATCATCAGTCTGCTAATTCTACTATTTGGTGGATGGGGAGCTTGGGTACTAGCTTCTCACATAAAAAAGCAAATGTTTGAGTTAGAACCAGATGAGATTGCACGGCTATTTGTCGAGCGAACGGAAACCTTTAACGCTATGCATGAAGCTGTAATCGCGATTGATAAAGATGAGTATATTACAATTTTTAACGATAAAGCAAAAACCATTATGAATATTCATGATGATGTAATTGGAAAATTGATTTATGACGTCATTCCAGATACCCGTTTACCAGAGATTTTACAGCTGAATCAACCGGTTTATAACAAAGAGCTTCAAGTACGGAATTTAACGATTTTAAGCAATCGGGTTCCAATTAAGGTAAAAGGAGAAACGGTAGGAGCAGTTGCGATTTTCCAGGACCGAACTGAAGTAAAGAAGCTAGCTGAAGAACTAACTGGGGTAAAAGCATTTGTCAGTGCACTTCGCGTTCAAAGTCATGAATATATGAATAAGCTTCATACAATTGCAGGGCTGATACAGCTTGGAAACAATGAAAAAGCGCTGGAGTACGTCTTCGATGTTTCCGAGCAGCAGGAAGAATTGACGAATTTCTTACACAAAAATATTAAAAATGAAAGCATATCAGGCTTGTTAATTAGCAAAGTAAGCAGAGGAAAAGAATTGGGAATTACGTTAACAATTGATAAGCATAGCTATTTAGAAACGTTTCCTCAGCATTTAGATCACCATGATTTTGTAATCATTATTGGGAATCTAATTGAAAACGCTTTCGATTCGTATGCTAACTCTTTTCATGATGAGAAAGAAGTCTATGTCAGCATTGAACAAACAGAGGACGTGTTGTCTATTTTGGTAGAGGATAACGGATGCGGCATGGCTAAAGAAGAAGCGAAGCATATCTTTGAAGAGGGATTTTCGACAAAGGCAAAGGAAAATCGAGGTATTGGTCTTTATTTAATTCACCAAATTGTTCAAAAAGGTGATGGAGATATTGCGATTGAAACAGAATATGGGCGTGGCACGGCGTTTACCATTACATTTGTACTATAGGTTATAAGTGAAAAGGGGATGGAAGCATGACAAAAAGCCAATGGAAGGTACTTGTGATTGAAGATGATTTAATGGTTCAAGAAGTGAATAAGCAATTCATCGAGCAGGTGGAAGGGTTTGTAGTGACAAACGTCGCATCAAACGGAGTAGAAGGGTTACAAATGATTGAAAAAGATAATCCGGATCTAATCATCATCGACATGTATATGCCGAATCAAGACGGACTTACCACACTTCAAAAAATTCGCTCAAAGGGCTATCAATCAGATGTAATTGCCGTCACAGCGGCCAGTGACAGTGAAACGGTCAAGCGTGTATTGCAATACGGAGCCGTTGATTATATTATGAAGCCATTTAAGTTTGAACGCATGAAGCAAGCTTTAGAAAACTATCGACAGCGCCAAACCAAACTAAGCAAAAGCGAATCTATCACTCAAGATGAAGTCGATACGCTATTATTTAAAACAGCCGCTGAGAAAAATCCAACGTTACCGAAAGGGTTAAACACGGTCACGTTAGCTGGAATCCGGTCGTATTTACATAGCCAAACTGATCCAATTTCAGCAGAAGAAGTTGCAGAAGGAATGGGTATTGCAAGGGTCACGGCACGTCGATACTTAGAGTATTTAGATCAAGAGAAAGAAGTTGAGCTTTACGTAGAGTATGGCCGAGTCGGCAGGCCTGTTAACCGTTATTTATTGCAACAAAAGTAGTCATAAAAAAGACCGGTTCTTTGCTGGACCGGTCTCTGTAGCTATGATTCATAGATTTCTTTAATTCCTGATAAGCGTAAAGATAACGTATTGTGATTTTCATCCTGTAAAGATAATGTTTGTTCGACTAGGTTTAACTGTTTTACTTTTCCTTTGAAAGTTTCTAATAAACCATCACGATAATAATTAACTGTAACAGAACCGTTTTTTCGTAAAGCTTTTAAAATCATTAGATAATCTCCTCTCATGGTATGTTTTATTTATGAAAACCGAAGTAAAATGTAAGCAGTTTTTTATCTACTTTTAGTATACACAAAAATAGTAAGCGTTTTCACTAAAAAAATGAACACTTTGTGAAATTTTGCACATCTACTTTCAAAAAAAATCTTTACAACGTAAATCTTACTCTTTCTTTATGAAATTCAAGTGAAAAAACTGTTAATCTCATGTTAAGAGTTTGTTACCTAAAGGTTTTCTTGACAAACACCTTTGCCTCTACTATACCT
>NZ_BCVD01000195.1 GCF_001591565.1 Priestia flexa NBRC 15715
AGGTTTATCATTGGCTGAATTACTTATATCCCAGCCTCTTCTTTTAATCTGCTTGAATTTTAATATACCATGTACGGTTTCTAGGGCCATCAAATTCACAAAAATAAACCCCTTGCCACGTTCCTAATAATAAATTTCCATTCTCAATAATAAGTTGTTGCGAAGAACCAACTGTACTTGCCTTTAGATGGGCAGCTGTATTCCCTTCAAAATGCTGATCTTTTTCATCAATCCAAGGATATACCTCGTCAAATCTTCTAATCATGTCACGTTTTACATCTGGATCTGCATTTTCATTAATTGTAATACCAGCGGTCGTATGTGGACAATATACGGTGACTACTCCGCTTTTCACTTGATGCTTTTTAATTTCTGTTTCCACTTGACTTGTCAAATCAATCATCTCATCGCGATTACTCGTTTGAAGTTTAAATGAATGTAGCATGTTTTCACGTCCTTTTTCGATTAGTTAGCATAACACCTATTGAACTCGTAAAGACTAATATATTCTTTTTTATCGTACTGTTTTTTACTACTGAACTCAATATATTACTAATAATGTAAAGGTGGTGAAGACTTGCTCAATTCAACGTTTCAACGAGATACAGAGTACGTTGTTAAGACATTTCTAGAATTAGCAGGTGGTAGCAGTGACATAGCTTCAAAAAAGCTATGGATTTCATCTACTGATTTTGTTTATATTCTTTATCTACAAGGGCTTGTAGACAGCGAAAAGCTGAATCAATTAACAGAAAAAATGATTCAAACAAAAACCTCATCACCAGCCAACACGCTAGATCGTTGGGATTCCTTTATCTCAACTGTTGAAAGCAGTGAAGTTTATACGTACAAGCAAGCTCTCACTGCTTTTTTAAAGGAGAACCTTTATTATTTATTCATAATCGTACAACGGCTTTTTCTTTAAATATGACAATAGCTAAACAGCGTACGTGGAGTGAACCAACGACCGAAAAAGTTGTGCGTGGTCCAAAGGTTGCGTTAATTGAAAACTTAGAAGAAAATATCGGCATATTAAGGCAAAGAGCAAGTGATGCAAACTTAACAGTCGAAGATGTTTTCATTGGAGAAGAACGGCTTCATCGAACATCAATTGTTTTTCATAAAAAGCAATGTCAACCTCATATCGTTAATCAAGTTCGCCAAAAACTTCAAAACATTAATCTTAATAATGTTCAAGATTCTGGAATGATTGAAGAATTTCTCGAAGAAGCTTCTTATTCTCCTTTTCCACAGGTCCAAAATACAGAAAGACCTGACCGCGTCTTAGCTGCTATTAATGAAGGCAGAGTTGCAATTTTTGTAGACGGTTCACCTTTTGCTCTATTAGTACCAACAACCATTGACATGATTATGAAATCGCCCGATGACTATTACGAAAGATGGTTGGCAGGTTCTCTCTTACGCCTTCTTCGCTATATTTCAATTTTCATTACGCTCTTTTTTCTCAGCCATTTATATTAGCCTTGTTTCTTTTCATCAAGGCCTGCTTCCCACTGAGCTTGCCATTACCATTGCAGCCACGCGAGAAGACGTACCATTTTCACCTTTTATTGAAGCGATGGTAATGGAAGTGACCATCGAATTGTTAAGAGAAGCCGGACTTCGCCTCCCAACACCTGTTGGGCAGACTGTTGGATTAGTAGGAGGGGTTGTTATTGTAGTAGGGTCACTCCTCCCTAAAACGGCTGGAGACGTTATTGCTTTTGCTGACCTTTTAAGCTGGGCTTTTTTAATTATATTTCTTGCAGTTCCATTTTTTTTAGGATCAATTATGCTAATTAAGAAACGAGTGAGGAGAATATGAATAAATATTTAGCTGTCATCATGATGATAATCATATTAGTGGGTTGCTCTCGACACCGAAACATTGAACAACTCTTACTCGTCATTGGCGTTGGCATGGATTCCTTAGACACGGTGAACGAAAAGACGTCTCAGCATAACCTTATGCTCACTCATCAAACTCTTATATCTCCAGACCGTGGTGGGGTATCTTCTTCCTCATCTTCACCGTATAAAAACATTGTAACAAAAGGACCCACAGTACATGAAATTACAAGGAACATTGCATTGAAGCAAGACCCTTTATTCAGTCAGCATCAGCGTATTTTAGTATTTGGTGAAACAGCTGGGAAGACCTTCAAGTTAGACTCTCTAATGGATCAGCTTGCTAGGGATAATGAAATTCGCAGAAGCTGCCTTGTTTTTGTTACAAATGGCCAAGCAAAGGCTATTTTAACGATTAAAGGAATGGATACTCCACCGGTCAATGTCATTTATGATTTAGTTGAAAATAGGTATCGGACCAATAAAATTCTTCCCACCTTATCATTGGGAGAAATATGAGCTAAGTTAAAAACGGACCAAAGCTTTTTAGTACAACCTGTTTCAAAATTAGAAAAAGACATCAGGACGGTTATCTGAAGATTGGGATGCTACTGACCAAAAGCTATCTCCTTCTTTTATTAACCACATTGAAAAAAATGTAGAGAACATTATCCAATCAGATACAAACAAAATACTTAACAAGCTCCAATCTGATTATGAAGCAGATGCACCTGAATTTAGAGAGTATGTACGAATCAACCACCCTGCATTTTGGAAGAAACATCGAAAAGAATGGGATACTATTTTTTCAAACTCTACTATTGATTATCATGTTGACGTTACAATTGAAGATTTTGGAGCAAAAACAGACAGCGGCTAATTAGTCGCTGTCTTACTTTAGTTCCATAATCATGTAGCGATTGGTGTATGATTTTCGTTCAAAAGAAGCTCGCTTTTCTTCTCGATCAAAATAAAATAATTCATCTTCCTGGTATTGAAACGTATCACCTTTTTTATCCATTTCTTTAATAAACGATAGGTAATCATCGGAGTGAATTAAATACTTCTCTGGTTTATCTGAAACTTGAACTACCTTTTCATTTCCTGTTTTCATTTTTGCCATCCCCACTGCTAAGGGTATCGGATTTCCTTCTTGAAAAATAGTCTTATAAAAAATTAGCACAAATAATAAACACGTAACGCCTACGACTAGCAAAATCTGTTTTTTTATCATCCTCACCTACTTTTCATATGGTTAGCTCTATTATCAAGTGAAATTCTGCGTGAGCAAAAACGTTCTACTATGTCATTTTTATTCAGAGTGATTGACATAGAGATATGTACGTTACTAATACGACAAATTTGTAAAAAACACCTTTCTTTTATAAGAATTTGAATGGAAATATAACAGTTGTATTACCTTTCCGTTAAATCAGGTTTGCACTTCACATTTTCAATCGACTTCATGCTACACTTGAGTCAATAAAAGGTAAAAACTTTACGAATAGATAGGGTGTTGCGTATGAACAATCTTACTTTACAATCATATTTATCTCACTTATTTCCTGATATCCAAATGAGAAAACCGCTTTTTTACAATGCACCAATAGGCATCCGATTCAAGCTAACAAACCAAAAGCGCGTGTGGGAACAAGGGTATATGAAAAATGTTTATAAACGCACATACCAAATTTTTAAAGCACTTCATGATGAAAACGATGAGCTCATCGTTGTATTTCGTTCGCCATCTTCAAAAGCTGAACTATCCTTTCTAAAGCGCACTGATATATTAATGAAAAAATTCATTCGCTCTCGCTTAAGAAAGACAAGCGTACAGCTATTATCAACTAAAAATGAGTATGCAATTGCCTGCAGGCCAACTGACTTAAAGCAAAAGCAACTACTACAATCTATTGCGAATCGCGATTTACATATCCAACCTGCGATTGAAGAGGAATGTTACATTATCAACGTAAGCAAAGGAACAATTTTTCATCTCTATGATGATCGAGCGTTGGATGTCGTATCTAATAATCAACGTTCGCTTGGTTTACTACAAGAAAAGTTTAACGAATGGATTTTAGATATGGATGCTACTGAACATTCTCCAATAAGCTAACA
>NZ_BCVD01000196.1 GCF_001591565.1 Priestia flexa NBRC 15715
TGTTTCCAATATTGTTTATCATTGGCTGAATTACTTATGTCCCAGCCTCTTTTTATTTTAAGACACCATTACTCTTCCGCAGGCAAATTGTCCAGGGATAAGATAGCGATTTGATTTTGGTTGAAACGGATAGGAAATGGTTTTTGGCATGCGTAATACCTTTCTTGCTGTTAAGAAATTATACAACCCACTTTTTATAAACGTAGTATAAAAGCTCAGCTCGATACTGATTAATCATATAATAAACGCCAGCGTAAAGAAGACCGCCAAACAGCACCATATTCACAAGCATTCCTGCTAGAAATATTTTGCCGATGTGTGCCCCCGTTTCTAAGTGATCGGTTAAATCATCGTCGGCGACTTCTAGTAACGCATGATCTAAATCGATGGGAACGAGATATTCGCCAACTACCGTGTTTAAGTAAAACATGAGCGGAAAAGCCCACATAAACAGCATTCCACCAATAAGGCCCGCCATGCTGTTGCCTCTACATAATTTGGCTAAACCTACAGAAAGGATTAGTCCAAACCCAAAGGTAGGAACAAAGTTAACAATTGAACCAAGGCTAAAACCAAGTGCGACTTTATGCGAATGATCTTTTAGTCGTAATAGTTTGATAAGAAGATATTTAAATCGACGCTTGAGGATCTTTAGTTTGCTCACATCATTCTTTCCCTTCTATGGTAACTCAGTTTCGGTTAAGACCTATATCACCATTTTACATCATGAAAATGCTGGAAGAAGCATTTTTTCGCATATTTCACTAAGATAAAGAAAAGTAGTCATTTTCAGTTCACAAAACTCATTTACAATAGTAGGGGAAGAGAGTACGATAAAACTAGTCAAAATGGACTAAAGGAGAGGTTTTATGATTTTAGTAGTTGGAGGAGCTGGCTATATCGGTAGCCACCTTGTAAAAGAATTAGTGAAAACAAATGAAGTCGTTGTCTTAGATAACCTATCAACAGGACACCGCTGGGCGATTGATGAACGCGCGCAGTTTGTAGAAGGTAATTTAGGGAGCGAAGCGGATTTGGAGCACGTTTTTTCTACGTATCAAATTGACGCGGTGATGCACTTTGCGGCGAACAGCTTAGTAGGAGAGTCGGTTGTTGATCCTGTGAAGTACTATGAAAACAACGTCGCAGCGACGCTTACGTTATTGAAAACAATGATGAAACATAACGTAAAAAAGTTTATCTTTTCATCCACAGCGGCAACGTACGGCATTCCGTCTGTTGATATGATTACAGAGGAAACAAGCACAAGTCCAATCAACCCGTACGGTCGCTCTAAGCTGATGATTGAACACATCTTAGCGGACTACGCGCATGCGTACGATATGGAATACGTTGTACTTCGCTACTTTAATGCAGCGGGTGCGTACGAAACAGCAGAAATTGGCGAGTCCCATGACCCGGAAACGCACCTCATTCCAATTATTCTTGAGCACTTACTAGGTGAGAGAGAACACATTTCCGTGTTTGGTTCTGACTATGATACAGAAGACGGCACGTGCATTCGCGATTACATTCACGTAACCGATCTTGCCAACGCACATATCGCTGCGCTTCAGTCACTTTTAGCAAACGAAACCAAAACAGCGACGTACAATCTAGGAAACGGCCTTGGCTACTCAGTAAAAGAAGTGATCGATACGTGCGAGCGCGTAACGGGCAAAAAAGCCAACGTCGTAATGGCGGACCGCCGTGCTGGCGACCCGGCTCGACTCGTTGCGTCTTCGGATAAAATCCACCGTGAGCTAGGCTGGAAAGCAGAGCGTTCGCTAGAAGAAATTATTGCATCTGCGTGGAAGTGGCATCAAAGTCAAGTGAAGGTAGTGAAGTAATGAAGGAAGCCGAGACACCTGGGGTCTCGGCTTTTTACTTTCCTTCATGCTTCTTTTGTTCTTGTTCATTAAGAGCTTCTTACGTAGTTGTAGACAATGACTTTGTAAAGCAGGGCGTCACGTGTGAAAATCCAAATGCCAACGCCAATTTGACAAAAGATCTTTAAGAAAAAGCGAAAAACGGAGACTATCGCGAGCGCTTAACGGAATACATCAACTTAAATGACGGTCTTAGTCTACTGAATCGTCATTTTCCAGAGCTAGGAAAAGTCGTTGTGATGTGGGATAAACAGAAAGAATCGGTCAACATGACAGATACGCTAAGTGGAAATGTATTACGATCTGATACGACAAGAAGTACATTAATTGATAAATTTGGTTCAGATGTAGGAAACTTTCTAGCAGATCAGCTCGGTGATGTTGCAGATGAAGTGATGACAAGTAGCGTGAACGAGGGCTTACAATCACAGAATGCTAGTTTAAACTCTAAGCTGTTTTTATTTAAGAACCCTTTACCATTACTACGCTTGTAGAATAACCTCACTATTTCCCAGGAAAGTACGAATGGTGTCTAACCATTATCGTCAAATTAGGTCAGTGTTCTTCAAATCTTCTTTTCGATAAAGTAAACCTACCGGCGGAATACAAGAAAAAGCGCGCTTTTCAAAAGGACAAATCTATGAAATCTGTATCGTTTGAACAAATCGCAGAATCCTTTCACCCTCTCATTGTCTCGATGATTCAAAAGCATCATATTTATAAAGAACAAGAAGAATACTATCAGCTCGCTCTTATTGGGTTGTGGAAAGCTTACCAAAAGTTTGATGAAAGCAAAGGCTCGTTTTCGGCTTATGCTTACAGCACCGTGCGCGGCACCATTTTAATGGAGCTAAGAGCAAGCGTAAAACGAGACGAGCGAGAAGCGCTGACAGAAGATACGCTGTTGGTGATGCACCCAGACGATTCGCTTCCCGTGGCGCTGCAGTCGTCCATTATTAACGACATGATCCAACACCTCACGCCAAGAGAAAAGATTTATATTCTGGAATACCTATTAGGAGGCTATTCTTATAAGGAGCTTGCAGATAAGTACGGGGTATCAACAGGAGCGGTGAAAAACTGGGGGAAAACAGCTAGGAAAAAGTTGAAAGAGACGCTTCCGTATTTATAAGAGTAAGAAGCAGAAGGCGGTAGCTTTCTGCTTTTTTATAATTAAACTAATAATTATGAATTTTGAGTAAAAAATACTAGATTTTTACAACTCTTTTTTATAAAATAGTAAAAAAGTAAAGGGGTTGGTGAAATGGAAGTAAACGAAAACTATGTTATAAACGTTGACACAAAAGCGTTGAAGCCAGTTCAACACTTTCAGTACCAAACAAAAATTGTAGATGCGAAAGGCGAGTACTATTCCACGAAAACGTGCAAAGAACTACTCATGGAATCTTGCATTCAGCACCTCACAACCTTCGAGGGCGCACTATACGCCGTCAGAAAACGATTTGGCTTCACGAAAGAACCTCCGCTTGTCATCGATAAAGCCAACGAGCTCATTGTCATTCCGACAAAGTCTCCAACATCACATTTGTGCAGCTGGTATTTTCTATCCCATATCGACGTTACTCAGACGCTTTCTTCTTCGAAACAAGCTTCACAGATCATCTACTTTCACGATCAAACTCATCTTCCAACGTCACTTTCCCGGCACAGCTTAAAAGAGAAGTTAAGTAAGGCTTTAACGGTGCAGCATGATATTCGGAAGTAGCCTACATATTAGACTGTAGAGTTACCATGTCTAAGGGTAAGTAGTATAGAAATTCTGATGTTCAAAATGATAGAACTTTAATTTTATTAGGAAAAGCAGTTTTCATCCTATTTATATGGTACTTGTTTAAAAGAGTTTGATAGTATATCAAGCTCTTTTTATATTTTTATCTCAATAC
>NZ_BCVD01000197.1 GCF_001591565.1 Priestia flexa NBRC 15715
CTTATGTCCCAGCCTCTTTTTTACATACTAGAACAGTAAGTTTGCTACGATAACAGCAATTGGAAGCGTAATAAGCGTACGAAGAATGAAGATGATTACAAGGTCCATAAATTTAATTGGAATCTTTGACCCTAGTAGTAAGCCACCAACTTCTGACATATAAATGAGCTGTGTGACAGACACACACGCGATAACAAAACGAGTAAGCTCACTTTCAATGCTTGATCCAATAACAGCTGGTAGGAACATATCAGCAAACCCAACAACCATAGTTTGAGCTGCCTCGGCTGCTTCTGGTACTTGCAATAAAGCTAATAATGGCTCAAAAGGTAAGCCAATCCACTTAAATAGCGGCGTATATTCTGCGATGATTAACGCAGTTGTACCAATTGCCATTACGACAGGTACAACGCCCATCCACATATCAAGGATGTTTTGAATTCCATCTTTAAAGAATGCCTTAACGCCTGTATTATTCTCTGCTCGATCCAACGCTTTTTTCATTCCCCATGAAAAGGACGTATGCTCTTTTGGAATTGTTTCGTCTGCCACGGTATGATCTTTAGCATTTTCATGATACGTATCCGGTTTTTTTGATAACGGGGGGATACGCGGCATAATAATGGCTGAAACCAACCCAATAAGCAATACCGTTAAGTAGTAAGGAATAATATATGCTTCTAGCTTTAAATATGAAAGAATAACAATTGTGAACGTAATGGATACGACTGAAAAAGTGGTACCAATTACCGCTGCTTCACGCTTTGTATAGTAACCTTCTTCATACTGTTTACTCGTTAATAATACACCAATTGTTCCATCACCTAACCATGATGCAAGACAGTCAATGGATGAACGCCCTGGCAACGTAAAAATTGGACGCATAAATTTTGTAAATAGAGCACCACATAGCTCCAATAAACCGAAATTTAAAAGAAGAGGTAGTAAAAGACCAGCAAATAAAAATACAGAGAACAATACGGGAATTAAATCATATAAAAGCGTCCCACCTGTGTTTTCCGACCAAACAGCCTCAGGTCCAATCTTAAAATAAGTTAAGATGACATATACAGCACCAACCAAGCGCGTAATAGTCCACACCCAACTAACAAGAAAAAGAGAAGATAGAAAAGGACTATTCTTTATAAAATCCGGCTTTGTTAATTTAAATAAGATTGTAAAAACAGCTGTTGCAACAACGATGATTGTCATTATTAATGGAAGATGACTCTCAAGCATTGCTTGTACAGCATTTGCTAAAATAGCAATAGGGATGGTTAGTTCTCCCTTATAAGAAAACGGAACAATAAACAAGAAAATCCCTAGTAGAGAAGGGAGTAAGAATATCAATAAAGTTGATAAAGCAAACTTTTTTTCAGTAAGGGGTTGTTTCAATACTTTCACCTCATTATGCACATACATAGTTATTCAAAAGAAGTATGCTCAAATTCCGAAGAAATTAGAGCGGAACCTGGCTGTGTTTAAATGCATAAATCTATAAATTGATTGTATGTTTAAAACAGCAACGTTATAAAAATAACATACTTTATAAGAGAGTAAAAGTTATTAATTTAATTTAAATTTTCGGAATAAAAAGCATTTTTTGGTCGCTAGCTGCATTGGGATGAAATAAAAAATAAGCAGCTGTTTTACGGCTGCTTATTCTTCGTTAAACTCGATTGCAATTTGCTGGTTTACTTCTTGCTTTAAGAGTTTAATTTCTAATAACCCATTGCGATACTTAGCTTTAATTTCATTTTCTACAAATTGAAAAGGAAGTTTAATCGTACGCATAAATACACCTGTATGGCGTTCATTGATTTTTAAATGTGGTTTTGCAACTTCATAGGAGTAGGGGAGCTGACCTTGAATTGTAAGCGTGTTGAGCTCTACTTTAATTTCTACATCCTTAGCTGACTGAAGACCTGGAAGTTCAGCCACAATAATTCCTTCTTTCTCAGTTTCATATAAATCAACTGCTGGGAATTTTTTAGGGAGAAGTGTGGTAAAGTCGTTCCAAAAGTGAGTCCCTAACATTTCTTCGACTTTGTCATGTAGAGAACTCCAATCTAAATCATCAAAGTGTTTTGACATGATATTTGCCTCCTTAGTCAGTAATAAGTGATTATTTATAGAATGTTATGGGTTCATTTTATATATATGAAGGAATCATTTCTTTTTTGACATGATTTTTGAATGTTGTTCATTGGTGGTATGTCATCTTTAACGAGGCGAGATAGTTGAAGAAATCCCCTATGATGGTATATATTATAAAATAAGGAACATAAGTTCTTGTTTTAGCTGTAAAAAAAGTTTCAAACGGAGTTAAATATTTAGACTTATGTTATGAAAAGCAGGATTATGAGAGAGTAAGAAAGTATAATTATTATATAGCGATTGTCAAGTAAACTTGAAGCGGAGGTATACCTATGAGAGAAAAACGAACGTCTAGTGGGTTCCTATTAAAGCAGCGTGCTTTTTTAAAGTTATATATGATTACAATGACCGAGCAAGAACGCTTATATGGACTCAGGCTTTTAGATGTCCTGCGTGAAGAATTTCGACCGTTTGGTTTTAAACCTAATCATTCGGAAGTATATAAAGCATTACATGATTTAATTGAAGATGGTGTATTAAAACAAGTAAAAAAGAAGAAAGAAGGAATGAAGCTGCAGGAAGTAGTATATTACAAGTTTGCAGCGGGCGGAGAGGAAAAAGCAAAACTATATAAAAAGCAGCTAAAGGTAGAACTAGAAAGATGTGAGGCAATGATTCAAAAAGCCATTCGCGATAACTTTAGCGTTGTTTCAAGAGGTATTCAATCATGAATACCTCTTTTTAACTGAAAAAAAGATATTTGTAAAGAGGGAATTTCGTCCAATTCATGTTAGGAAAAGTTATATTATGGGTCAGCAGTAGTGAAAAAGATGGATTTATAGGTATAAAATGGTTTAAATACACACTTTTAACATATATGGATAGATTATTTTTTAAAGACTATGTACTATTCATAAATAAAGGTTGAATTGATATGATACAAGTTGTACATAAATTTTAAAAACAGAAATGCCTTATTTTGAGATTCAAAATCCATGTATGAGGACCAAATAAGAGCATTTTAGAACTGAGGATGTACAAGAGTTTATTGCATAAGGTGAACATTTTACATCGTACGAAAGGAATGGAGATTATGAAGTCTACAGGTATTGTAAGAAAAGTAGATGAATTGGGTCGAGTTGTAATTCCAATCGAATTGCGACGAATTCTAAATATTAATACAGGTGATCCAGTCGAAATATACGTTGATGAAGACATTATTATTCTACAGAAATATAGCCCATATGGTGCTTGTGCCGTAACTGGTGAAATTAAGAGTGATAACCTTACGTTCGCTAATGGAAATGTCGTGCTAAGTAAAAAAGGAGCGGAACGACTTCTGAACGAACTTCAACGTACTTTAAACAAATAAAAAAAGAACGTCATTGGACGTTCTTTTTT
>NZ_BCVD01000198.1 GCF_001591565.1 Priestia flexa NBRC 15715
AATTAATTTGGTGGCTGAAAGGACCAGTTCCATTGCAATATAGCACTCCTTTCAAATGAATAGACGCACTAAGCAAAACATTAAAGACTAATATTTCCATTTTAAATGCTTTGCATGTACATTGTAAAGTTTGAAATTTGAATTATCAGACTTATTTTAGCTGAAGAGAAGATATTTAAAGCTTATATTTATTAGTAAAGAACTAATAAATAGTCAAGGATGAAAAATTATTATTTGCAAGTTTATAAGGCGAATAGTCATGTTATAAACTCATTTTCCTGGGTTCCAATTCATAAAAGTGAGCACTTATCTTCTGATAAGTATTTAGAACATTTAAGATTCAAAAAGATAAAAAAAGAATTTATATTTTATATAAATAGACTCTTTATCGAATCCAATAAAAGAATCTTTGAAAGACAACCATTCATACATATCTTCAAAGATACACACTTTATCGTATAAATATAATTTGAAGAAAAATTAATTTTAAAGGCCTCAATTATTTCTTGATAAGTGAGACCTTTTGTTTTTTTTATGGATTAATGGTACAAACTCATTCCCCAGGTCCGAATATCATAGAAGCCACAATCAATCCTTTCTTTCTCTTCACTTAAATGGCTCATTAAAGATTTTGGATAGTGATCAGTCATACAATCAATTTGTACACTATCGTTTGGGCTATTTAACAAAACGCAAAACATTGCTCCATTTTCATAATCCATTCCGACACAGTGTAGTAGTGAAAGTTGCTTTGTTCGAAAAACAAACATTAATTGAAATTTTTTCTTCATTAGTTACTCTCCTATATAAATATTTTCAGTAAGAGATCACAGTATCAATGCTGCTCACCCTCTATTTACTGAAGAGTAGCCTATCAACATCTCGTGTGTTGCCATGTACAGTCCACACATGTTGAGGTAGTATCGCAGATGATTTTAAAAAATGAAGCAGGTTCCTGATAAGGGGAAATCCTGCTTCTATTCAAATGTTGGAGCGGCAAATCGGTAATGAATGACCGGTGTGCCGTCTTCTTTTACATCGATACGATTAATGAGGCGATGTAATATTTCAGGTGTTAATTCATCAAAGTTAAGAAATTGAAGAAGTTCTTGTTTAAGCTTGTCGATATTATCAATGATTTGTTCACTTTCGAGCATCGAAATCATTTCATTTTTCTTTTCCGTAAGCTGTGTGAGTTCGTTATTGTTATCTTCTACCATTTCTAAATACTCATCATGATTGATTTCTTCATCTGCGAGCATTTTGATGAATTTCTTTTTTCGCGTTTTTAACACTTCAATTTGCTTGTTAAACTTATCCAACTTTTGTTGGATATCCTTCTTTGATTTCTTCGACTTCGCCTCAAGTTCTTTCAGATATTGTTCTTTATCAATTTCTTGAACGAGTTTTCGGATATCATACAAAATCGTTTCTTTGAGATGGTCCTCTTTGATCTTGTGAGAGCTGCAAGCTTTTTTGCCATGACGAGCATAATTACCGCAAATGTAACCATTTGGTCTATTGCTTCTATACCACATGCCCTTTCCGCAGTCGGCACAGAAGAGGATGTTCGTAAATAAGTGAAGCTTCGGAGCCGTAATGAATTTTTTGCGCTGCTTCATCAGATTTTGTACCGCTTCAAACATATCCCTTGAAATGATGGGTTCATGGGTATTTTCAAAGATATACATTTCATCTTTCTGTTGTTTCTTTCTTTTTTTGCTTGTGACACTTACTGTGGTCGTGCGCCCTTGAACTAAATCCCCAACGTAATGAGGATTTGTAAGAATGAGCTTGATTGTAGAATCATTCCATTTGTCACTCGCATTTTTCTTCCCTGCAACATCAGCGGGTGTTTTGACTCCTTCATTGTAGAGCCGTCTTGCGATACTTTCACGCCCACTTCCTTCTAGATACTCCTTGTAAATTCGTCGCACAATTTCAGGTGCCTCATCTTTGCGTATATAAAGTTTACCCTCTACAACCTCATAACCGTATGGAGGATTGGATCCTTTAAACAAGCCCTTTTTTGCACGTGTTTTCAATGTTTCTTTTACACGATTACTTGTATTTTGAGATTCTTGTTCATACATCCAAGCGTACAAACCAAACATATTGGTATTGCCTGTTAATGTGTTGATTGCATTATCCAATGTGATAATGTGAATCCCTTGGTTTTCACAAAGGTTTTTGATTTTATATGACAATTCACCATTACGGGCAAGCCGTGATAACTCTTTGGCTAAGATGATATCGTACTTTTTGACTTGAGCGTCTTCAATCATTCGTTGAAGGTTTTTTCTCTTTGCTGTTGTCCCGGATTGAACATCTACGTAAAATTCGTAAATGTCCCATCCTTTTTCTTCAATGAATTTGTAAAACAATTCTTTCTGATATTTCAGTGAGGCTTTTTGTTCCTCTTTGTCTTGTTGATACTCGAATATAAATTGCACATCTCATGAAGCATCTTGCTCCTTATTGTTTGATTGAGATGTAGCAGTGTTTACCTTGTTAGCAGTATTGACAAGTTCTTCTATTTTATTATCAATAATTGCTTTGATAACCTGAGCAAATGCTAGCTTAGGGTCTGTGTAGATTCGTTCTACTGAAAGAGTATCTTTACTCATAGAGAGCGCCCCTTTCTAATTAAGTCAATGACGGTTAATTTAACATTATTTTTACAATAATCATTAAGAAATTCAGATAACAATTCTTCTACTTTTTTAGATGTTTGAAAGTAACAGAATTTATTCGGATATATAGCACGCCTTTTTTAAATTTACTTGTTTGCATTGATTAATGCTCCTTTCATATTAAAAACCGCAGAATATTACATAGCCTACTAATGATTAGTGGCTAAGTAACCTCTGCGGTTTTCGCTTGTTATTGGGTTTAAATATTGGAATTTTTATTTTTCGCTTTGCTTTTCTAATAAGCGTGTCTTCTTGCCAAATTTAATTCTTTGGCTTAGGATCGTGGATTCTTGTTCTATAATCCTAGCATAAAGACTAATAAAATTTACGTCACTTTGTAGAGTGTTTATTGCTTTATCTAATGTCAAAATGTGAATGGCTTGCATCTCACAAAGTTCCTTCAATTTAGAAACTAATTTAGGCTTTCTAAATAATCTTGATGGATCAGTTGAAAGAATAATATCAAACTTATTATTTTGAGCATCTTCTACAATGGCTTGTAAATTCTCATACTTTTTTGGACCTGAGCCAATATCAATATAAGAATTGTATAACTGCCAATTACGATCTGAGATAAATTGTTTGAGTTGCTCAGATTGTTTATTTAAGTGATGATCTGTATTGTTTTTACTTGCTGTTCGAATATAAATTGCACATCTCATTT
>NZ_BCVD01000199.1 GCF_001591565.1 Priestia flexa NBRC 15715
TTTCAGGAGCTGAAAGAAATAGGGCAATGTGAAAAAGACGGAGTGCAGCGCGCAGACCTCTTTATTTTAATCCTTCCAGGAGGAAAGGGAAGTCATATTGGGCAATTGCGTTTGAAAAGAAGGTCTATTTGTACAGTGAAAACAGCGGGTTAAATGATCTTCAAAACACAAGTGCTTTTTATCACCTAGACAGAGTTGACAAGTTTATGGGAACGCTTGAAGAGTTTTTTCACTATTTAATGAAATGTGAGGTGGCAACCCATGTCTGAAATTACATTTTTAGCATCATATAAGCCATTTATTATTCCTGATGAAATCGAAGAATACAACAAAAAAACAAACTTTGAACGAATAGAGGACTTAATATATTTAGCTGTTTTTGATTTAAAAGATACGGGCTGGTATGAAGAAGTAGGCGGATTGTTTACACTGCCGTACTTATATGAAATCCGTGGTGCGGACAACCGTTTATTTTTACTGTACCTTGAAAAGTATATGGAAGAAGGAGATGTATTAGAGCTATGGCACCTTCCTAATCAGCATGCTTCTTCAGAATATGAAAGGCGTCTACTGTCTGCTACTGAACCAATCAAGATCAATGTGGGTAGCTTGACTTATGAAAATCAAACAGGGGTGTATCACTTGAATGAAAAAAAGTGGGTTGAAGAACTAAGTCACCGTAATTTTCTTACACCGTATGGGATTACAACAATTGTGAAGTATTAAATTATCAAAAAATATGTTTTAAACAATCAAATGAGGTTATTGCTTTGCATGGATGTTTTTTTCTGCTAGGGTAATACAAAAGCACAGGAGTGTGATGATATGCAAAATCGTAGTGTACATAATCCATTAATTATTGATGTATCTCATCATCAAGGGGAAATTGATTGGGAACGAGTGGCTCGAGCAGGAGTGCAAGGTGCATATATTAAGTTAACAGAAGGAAAAACATTTACAGATCCAAGGGTATATGAGAATTATGTTGAAGCTAAGCGAGTGGGTTTGCTTGTCGGCTTTTATCACTATGCACACTGTACCAACGACCCTAAACAGGAAGTGGCTTTCTTTTTGCAGCAGCTGCAGTCAATGAAGTTTGATTTTCCCCCATGCTTAGATTTAGAAGTAAATAAAGGGAAAAATGCTGAGTTTGTCTCTAGGTTTGGCCGAACGTGGCTAGAAGAAATGGAGAAAAATACTGGTGTACAGCCTTTGTTATATAGTGGGTATCACTTTGCTAAAACATACTTCACAAAGGAGCTTTCCTATTATCCTCTTTGGATTGCTCGCTATAGTAGCAGTAACCGAACGGAAGGATTTGATTGCCCGGGAAACCTATTTACTTGGTCAGAGTGGACCATGTTTCAATTTACCGATCAGGGGAAAGTTGACGGGATTTCAACGTATGTCGATTTAAATGAAATGAACGCTGCTTTTTTTCAGTATGTCAAGGAGTCGAAGCCAAGCTTACTAAGTACCGTAAAAACGTCTTTTCAACAAATGAAAAGTCAATTTGTCAAAAGTTCTAATCCGTCTCTACCTAAAGGCATGTTAAAAAAGGGAGCGAGAGGAGAAGAAGTGTTTGTACTCCAAAAAGCGCTTGCTTCCGTTTACTTTTATCCCAATAAGTTCGCTCCTAATCATGGAATAGACGGAATTTATGGAGCCAATACAGCTAATGCTGTTGCTCGCTTTCAAAAAGTCTATTTGCCAAAAGAAGTGGATGGAATTTACGGACCGAACGTTCGAGTAAAATTAGAAGAAATGATGAAAGGAAAATAACGAGCATAGAACCTATGCTCGTTATTTTTGAAGACGGTCTTTAATTAGTTTATATAAAGCATTTATTCCTAAGCTAATGCTAATTGTAATTCCTGACAAAGCAACGATAAAGGCGATGTACTCAAACAATGAATAATCTTTTATTGCGCTCCAGCTTAGGTTTTTATTCCAGCTTTCAATAACTAAATTCATTCCGTAAATACCGGATAGCACAGTATAGATGGTCAAAATCAACAGTAGATAATTATGACGTTTCCCTGCAATTTTTTCTTGATTTTGATATAAAGTCCCAAGTGTTTCCTTCACTTCTTGGTAGAGTGAATCAATGTGAAAGGTCTTTTTGAAAAGTCTAGAAAATTCTTGTCCTTCCGTTCGAGAACTGATTTCTAAAAACAAGTACTTACCTGAAAAGAGTGTGATAGAGCGGATGAGTCGCTCAATAGCGTTTTGGTCTTTTTCAAATGTAAGCTGCGAATATTGATAAGATAGTTTCAACAGTACAATTTTATAAAAGAAATGTAAAAATAGATTATAGTAGTGCTGACCAAATAGGTGATTCATTAACATTTGATTCGTCTCTTCATCGGCTGAATGTGAAATACAAGAAAAAACGTGGTCTGTTACAACATAGTATGTTTCGGGCGTCCATCGCTTGTAGACGTGTTGATCATTGTATTCATCAATATATTCTTGGTTTCTAGCTGAAATAAATGGTTTACCGCCAGTATCATAGCTGTTCAGTTGTCCAGTTCGAAATAAGGTGCCACTGCTAATAGGCTGTTCATTGTTGACGGTTACGTAACTTAGTACGTACATCCGTTCATCAATAAAATAAGGCAGGCTTCCAAAATGTTTGCTGTGCTGTGTTTCTTGCTCAATGTAAGGTTTTAGAAACGGTGTTAAGTTTGAAAAAATATAATCTTGTACTTTATCATAGGTTTTATTTTTGTATGTAATGGTCGCTCCGTGCTCTTCAGCTAATTTAGGCTCTAATACGCGAAAATGATTCATAAACTCAATGACGTCATCGTACGAATAATGGTTTCCCTTTACTTCGATACGAATCGTCATTACACCGATTTCAAATGGGCATAAAAAAATATCAATAGACAAAACTTCACTTAGAATTGTTGACGCTTTTGTTTCAAATGTAATTTCTTGATTCACCTTTTTTGAAAATCGAATGAGCCCTGTTTCTTTTGGTGATTGAGGAAAGAGAATACATTCGATATAAGGAAGAAAGTATTGATCAAGGCTAGCGTGGGAAACAAAATAGTCTTTGCTATAAAATTTCTTTTCTAAATCTGTATTCTCTAGAGAAAAAAAGTCAAATTCATGCTCATAAAGAGCTGAAACTAAATCTTTTTTCTCTTTTCGGTTAAAAGAAAAAGGAAACAAGAACATGTTTATTGCACGATTCGGTGTAATATCTTGAAAAGGAGAGTTCATTGCTTGCCACTTATCCACTGAGAAATTCCCTCCCTTATGCTTTTCATTATTGCTCTTTAAGTAATATACCTATATTTGACCAAAAAAAAACATAAAAGAGGCT
>NZ_BCVD01000200.1 GCF_001591565.1 Priestia flexa NBRC 15715
TTATGCAGTTATTTTTTAACAATAATAAATAGTTAGGTCAGTAAGAAGGAATTCCTTAGTTCAACTCTCTTTCTAAACAATAAAAGATATACACATAACTTACTAACATGTATGTGGATAATGTGTATAAGTCGTTAATAACTGTATTTAACAATCGTTATGACCTGGTATAACAATGTGAATATTTTATAGGAATTTTCAGAATTATTGTTGATAATGTGTATAACTCTGTTAATATCCTTATTTTGTATGCGCTTTCATTAAAAACTTGTTGTGGATAACTCTTCTGCTCCGCACCTTTCCTATCACTATTTTTTTACTTTTTTACAATACTATGAACTGCATAATAAAAAGACAGGTTTCCCTGCCTTTTTGTTATGAATATGACTCAGAGTGATCAACACTTGTTGACTTAATTTCTTCATACGTCACGCTTTCTTCTGCTTGTAGCATAATTTCATATTGGCGAAGACGTAATTGGAATACAGAAAGTGGATCACTATATACCGTCAGGCTTTCCTTCATCTCATTAAGTGCATTCTTACTGCGCTCAATTGTTTCATGAGACTCTTCAACTGCTCCGTGCAGCTCTTGAATAGGTGGCTCAAAAAAGAGATGAATATCCACTTCTAGAGACTTCTCAAACAAATCAAATTGTAGAAAGAACTTATTTAGCACAGATGCCGTAACATCTTCATACTCTTCATTTTCAATATATTTTTTATATTGATTATAAAGCATCGTTTTATTTTGCGAGAACGAGCCAAAAATCTTTCCTGCGCTTTTTAAAAGAATTTGCGCTGGATTCACACGTAAAAAGATGTTTTCTTCTTCTAACTGCATGCGCGTTGTCATTCGGTTAATATCACGTTTCCAATCATCCAGTACTTTAAAATCACACTGGAGCATAAAACGCTCTTTTTCATACATTTCATTAAAGCTATTGCCCATATCTTCAATATAAGATTGCATGTCAGTAAAGTGGTCGTTGCACTGTTTCATCCAGTCATGCAGGGACGCTCGAAATTCTGGTAAAAGGTCTTTTTCAATATACTCTTGAATTTTCTCGTTCATCTTTTTGTTTAATTCCAGGTGGATTCGACGGAAATCACTCTCTTCATTTAGCATGCTAGAACATTCACGCAGAAGCTTAGGAAGATTTTTCGTTAACGCTTGCTTCATTTGATCTTTAATACCTTGATACACGTTTACAAGCTCATGAACCGCTTCGCTTTCTTTATCCTCTAGCGTATTAATAAAGCCGTTCACACGCACAAGCATATCTTCATTCCAATGAATAGCTTGTACGTATCCACTCTCTTGCTCCGCACGCTGTTTTAATAAATCCGAAAGCGTTTTGCGAATAAACGTTAATAAACTGCTAATGCGACGTTCACGGTTATTTTGTAGACTAGTGAAGTGGAAGTTTTCTTTCATAAATCGAGCTATGCTACCTCTCTCATCCAGCTCATATACCGAAGCATATGGTAAAATGCTCGCTTTTGGAAAATCAGCGTGAATATAAGCTGACGTTTCTTCGATAAAACGTTCCATTTCCCGCTCATCTTCTAGCGCATTCACTTTATTTAAAACGAAGTGAATAGGAAGCTCTGGCGCTTGCTTCTTCACAAGCAGCAACATATTTCGCTCTTTTTCTGTAAACGGCTGATTTGCATCAAGTACAAATAGTAGTCCGTCTGCAATAGGAAGATACTCAAACATATACTCAGCTTCATCCATTTGTCCGTGAAAGCCTGGAATATCAATGAGACCGTAGTGTTGATCTTGTAAAAAACGATTTGGCACTCGAACTTCTAAGCACGTATCAGCTTCGCTTACTTCTTTTAATTTACTAAAAGAATGCCATTCTGTACTCGTATTCATTTCTTTTGACGAACGTTGATTCACTTTAAATTCTTCATCATGGAAGACTAGGATTGGTACGTTATTTCCACCTGCTATATGCTCGTTTAATACAGCATTAACAATTGAGGCTTTATCGCTTTGCATCGCACCCGCTACCATAACATATTTCGTTTTTAAATCTGCAAATGAACTAGCTAACCAGTTAAACTTATAGCCAACTTCAAGCCCATGGTGCCTTCCCCATTTTGTAATATTTTCACCAAGCTCAAGAAAATACGTTAAGCCATCTATATCACTTGATGACTCAAAAATGAGACGCTCTGCTTCTTGTAAGGCAGGTGAAGCAATCGAAGATGTAAACTGCTCATTCCATGCCAAAATAGCTGCTGAAGGAAATAACGAGCGGGCTTGGCTCGTAACTTTTAGCCAGTTAGCAAGCAAGTGTGGCACAACATCGTGAAGGTCACGCATTGTATACTGACCGTTAATGAGCTCTACGTACGTCTCTTCATATAAGCGAGAGATTTCTTGCCAGTATTCATATAGACCTACT
This sequence comes from Priestia flexa NBRC 15715, assembly GCF_001591565.1. Lineage (GTDB taxonomy): Bacteria > Bacillota > Bacilli > Bacillales > Bacillaceae_H > Priestia > Priestia flexa. The sequence continues at coordinate 2,420 of NZ_BCVD01000200.1, forward strand.
TCTACATTTAAAAAGATATTATTAATGGTTTTAACCCACGCTAAGTGTGAATCTTGACCAACGTAACTCTTCCAAAGTGCACAGACAAGCTGCTTAAAGTGTAGCTGATCAACTTTATAGAAGGTAATAAGTACCTGATAAAAATAATCAGGTGCGAATGATTTTGTATAGCCTTTATCTACATATTTCTTTAATGTATCAAACCACTTTAATGACTCAGTGCGAATCGCTTCGTCCACAGCTAGCTCTACGGCACTTTTCCAGTCGCTCTGCTCTTCGTAAAACTCTCTTGCTAACAGCGTAACGTTCGGGTAGCTAGGCTGAAATGATACAAGGTTCTTAATCACTTCATAGGAGCGCTCGGAATTTTGCTGTTCTTTATATAATGAAAATAGCTTTAAGCCAACTTCCGCTGTGAGCGTGCTAGATTCCGAGTCGATAGCGGTATACATCTCCTCGGCAATTGATAGCAGTCCCAGCTCATAATAAGCATCTCCGATATTTTTCTTTGCCCAAAGCTCAAGCTCTCCATTTACGTTTTCCCACTTATAAATAGCTGCTTCAAAGTCTTTGTTATGGAAATAAATTTCCCCTTGTGAAAAACGAATAAATGATAGTTCATAAACCTCTTGCTTTTGTTCTTCCAAAAGCGCTTCACCTAACGCCATAATTGGATTAGATAAATTTTCTTCTGAAAGCAAGGTTTCATAGTACTCCTTTTGAATTAAATGCCTTTCAATTGTCATTCATCTATTCCTCCATCTATGTATAGAAATTCAACATTTTCAATGATCTCTTCCTATTATTTTAACAGAAATCTCCGGAAGAAAAATTTCATTTGCATGTCAATTGCTGAATCGCAACCTTTTCCCTAATTAATCTATCAACCTGACAATTTAAAAAAA
>NZ_BCVD01000201.1 GCF_001591565.1 Priestia flexa NBRC 15715
ATTTTGGTTGCTATAAATTAGACATAAATGAATGTACTCGTTATTTTTATTTTTTCATGAGACAATGTTACATATAAAGAGCTCTGTAGCTTTTAAGAGATTCGAACATGAAAGGATGATTATAGATGTTTCAGTTACATACTAATCTAAATTTAGAAAGGGAAACAGAAGCGCTAGTAGTAGGTGTTTTTCATAAAAATGATTCATTTGAAGGACCTCTAGAAGAAATCAATGGGATGTTTGATGGCTATCTTTCACAGCTTGTAAAAGCAGGGGACATTAACGTTAATGAAAAGCAGGTTTCAGTTATTCCAACGTTTAACAAGATAGGAGCGAAGCGTCTAATCTTTATCGGTTTAGGTAGAAACAGCGGACTGACAGAGGAAACCTTAAAAGAAGCATATGGAAAGCTCTTTCAACGTATTAAGGTAAGTCAGTTAACAGAAGTGACTATTGCACTTTCTACTTTTACAACCTCTGTTATTAGTGAAGAAATGTCTGCACGCTTATTAGGTGAAATGAGTCAGCTATCTACATATGAATTTGAACATTATAAGAAGCGCTCGAATCTACCAAGCGTTCAGCTTGAAAAAATAAATATCATTGCTTCTAATAATATCGAGAGTGCTGTTGAGCGCGGTTATGTGTATGGTAAAGCTACAAATTCAGCCCGTACGCTCGTAAATTTACCAAGTAATATGCTAACGGCAACAGATTTAGCTGATTATGCTCAAAAATTAGCCGATAAGTATGGGTTTGAATGCGAAATTCTTGAAAAAGAAGAGATGGAAACGTTAGGGATGGGAGCTTTACTCGCCGTTAACCAAGGATCTACTGAACCTCCTAAAATGATTACATTAAAATATCAAGGGAAAAGTGAGTGGAAGGATGTTATCGGCCTAGTAGGAAAAGGTATTACCTTCGATACAGGTGGCTACTCAATCAAGTCAAAATCCGGGATTGTTGGGATGAAGACGGATATGGGCGGAGCGGCATCGGTGTTAGGAGCAATGGAAGTGATTGGTGAAACAAAACCAAAGCAAAACGTTGTAATGGTCATTCCATCTACGGATAACGTAATTAGCGCAACGGCATTTAAGCCAGATGATGTGATTACAGCTATGAGCGGAAAAACTATTGAAGTATTGAATACAGATGCAGAAGGACGACTGGCTCTAGCAGATGCCATAACGTATGCTAAACACCATGGAGCTTCCTATTTAGTTGATGTAGCAACGTTAACAGGTGGTGTTATTGTAGCTTTAGGAACACATACAACAGGTGCAATGACGAATGATTCCGCTTTTTATGAGAAGCTAAAGGATGCAAGTCAACAGACTGGTGAGATGATTTGGCAACTGCCTATCGCAGAAAAAGATAAAAAGAAGGTGAGAAGCAGTAAAGTAGCGGATTTGAACAACTCACCAGGACGAGAAGGACATGCGATTATGGCAGGAACCTTCCTATTAGAATTTGCGGAAAACACCCCGTGGATTCACTTGGACATTGCTGGAACGGCTACAACAAACGGCGCTAGTTCGTATGGTCCTTCTGGTGCAACAGGCGTTATGGTACGTACATTAGCTCAATTAATTCATGATTTTTAAACAATATTATAGTGGATAATAAAAGCGTGGATGATTCATTCATCCATGCTTTTTGTATAAGAAAACGGTTTAATCAAACGTTTGTTTAGATTTCCCATTGACATTTGAGTGTGAGGTATTATAATGAGTGTATTGTTTTAATTCTCTAATTGTTTAACACACTAAAGTACGGAGGTTTCAAAATGAATGCAGTTTTAGTAGCTGTAGCTGTTATGCTTGTGCTGAGTTTACTTCGTATTAACGTTGTTTTCTCTCTAGCTATAGGTGCTCTCATCGGAGGACTTGTTGGAGGAATTAGCTTAACAGATACAGTCAATATATATACAGAAGGTTTAGGAAATAGTGCATCTGTAGCTTTAAGCTATGGACTGCTCGGAGCGTTTGCTGTTGTAATTTCAAGAACAGGTCTTCCCAACGCAGTAGTAGCAGTTGCACTAAAGATTGTTGGACGCGAAGGAGATACAAAAAGAAAAGCACTTTCTAAAGTACTTATTTTATTAATTATCTTGATTATTTCATGCTTTTCACAAAACGTAATTCCTGTACACATTGCGTTTATTCCATTGCTAATTCCACCGTTGTTAACAGTATTTAATCAACTCGAAATCGATCGTCGTCTTGTTGCAACTGTCATCACGTTTGGATTAGTGACACCATACATGCTTCTACCAGCAGGGTTTGGGAAAATCTATCATGATATTCTTGCAACAAACGTACAAGAGAATGGTTTAGTTGTACACGACGGTGATATCGTTAAAGCAATGGCGTTGCCTGCGTTAGGAATGGTTATTGGCTTGCTTGTAGCGGTCTTTATTTCATATCGTAAGCCCCGTGTTTATAAAGATAGTAAGCTAACAGTGAACGAAGAAACTAGCGATAATGGACTTTCGTATACAAGAAAAGGTATTATCATTTCATTAATAGCTATTTTTGTTGCATTAGCGGTGCAAATTCCATTAGACTCCATGATTTTTGGTTCACTTGCAGGCATTATCGTAGTATACCTAAGCGGTGTTGTGAAATGGAACGAAGCGGATACGGTTTTAACTGATGGTATGCGTATGATGGCATTTATTGGATTTGTTATGCTGTCAGCTTCAGGTTTCGCTAAAGTAATTCAAGAAACGGGAGACGTAGAAACCCTTGTTCAAGGTTCTGTTAATTTAATCGGGGGCAATCAAGTACTAGGAATTTTGTTAATGCTTGTAATTGGTTTATTGGTTACGATGGGAATCGGCTCATCATTTTCAACGATTCCAATCATTGCTACAATTTTCGTGCCACTTTGTTTAGAATTAGGTCTCAGTCCGTTGGCAACTATTTCAGTTATTGGAACAGCGGGTGCGTTGGGGGATGCAGGTTCTCCTGCTTCAGATAGCACGTTAGGGCCGACTTCAGGTTTATCCGTAGACCGTCAGCATAATCATATTTGGGATACATGTGTGCCAACTTTTTTACACTATAACATTCCGTTAATTATTTTTGGATGGATTGCTGCACTTGTACTATAAAGAAAGAAGAAGGCTGGGACATAAG
>NZ_BCVD01000202.1 GCF_001591565.1 Priestia flexa NBRC 15715
TGGCATAAAAAAGCTGTTGAGAACAAAGTTTCTCAACAGCCTGAAAAGGTGCGAGGTTTGACACCTCGTACCTTTACTTCATTCTATATTTCTATTTTATAAAGCGCCTCTTGGTTTCTACTACCAAAACCTCGATCCATACCAAGATTATTCTTCCCTTGGTCTTCTTCACTTAAATAGTGTTCTTGTGAAATTTCGACACCATGAATTTTAATCCATTTAACAAGTTCGCTATTTCCTGAGTTATCCCCGCTCAGTAAAAAATATTTAACCTTCCCTTTCTTTACAAGACCCTCTAGCTCACTCGTTGTTAGAATAGGGTCCGTACCGTTGAACCCTCCTAATGCCATGACGCTTTCATTAGCATCAATAATATAAGGTGCGGCCGTAACGGTTGTGAACGTCGCAAATAAGTACTCTTCTCCCGTATTATTTTCGCGAAGGTATGAAAGAAGCTCGCTATTCACGTTTGAGCTAAACATTCCACCTCCGTTCATTGAGTTGCTAAGCTGCGGCCCTGATTCGGGGAGTACACTATTTCCACCGTAAAGGATAGGAGTCACAGACCAATACATTGGCGCTATCAAAAGGATACATAAACTGATAATTGACAGTCTTTTTCTAGCTATGTCGTGACTCTTCAGTATAACAAAAGCAACTGTCAGTATTACACCTACAATACCTAATGTATACATCCATACGCTTCCAATTTGCTCTGTGTAAGAGCCTAGAATATACGTTTGAAAGATGACAGTAACCCCCACTGCTGCGGGTAGTAAATAACTTTTCCAATCGTTACGCTCTTTGTATAAGCGATACATTGCACTCCAGCCAATCCCGCACAAAGCGGCAATTGGAGGAGCAAGCATAATTAAATAGTAGTGATGAAAAAATCCCGCAACGCTAAAAAACCCGGCTACTGGAACCAGCCATGCAGTCCAAAACATCGCTTCTTGCCATTCTTTCTTTCTTCGCTCACGAAATGCGGTCAGTGCTACCGCTAAAATTCCCATTAATGCAAAAGGCAACATCCAGCTAATTTGCCCAGATAAAGCCGACTGAAATAATCGAAGTGGACCTGCTTCACCTGTTCCAAACATATTCATACTTTGGCTACCTCCAGGTCCTACACTTCCTTGTGGCCCTCTTGAATTATTGTTTCCTGGAGGTCCACCATCCCCTTGATTTTGAGGCATTTGCGGCGACTGATTATTTCCGTTCATTGACGGAGGTGTCCCTTGAGCATCGTCACTTTCTGAGTCATCAGGAATTGATATATTCTTTGATGCCTGAACACTTCCTTGTTCTCCAAATCCGCCCATTCCAGCTCTTGCATTTCCTGTTGTTTGCCCTAAAAGACGTTCCGTACCGTTATAACCAAAAGCTAACTCCAAAACTGAATTCGTTTGGCTGCTACCAACGTAAGGACGATTATCTTCTGACGCGTAATCTACTACCAAAGCCCACGATAGCGAAACGCTTGCTAATACAAACATAGACAGTATAAGTGATAAAATTCTTTTTCTTACTGACTTCCGTGCAGCAACAGCGTACATGACGATAAAAGCTGGTAATACCATAAATGCTTGAAGCATTTTCATATTAAAGCCCAGTCCAATTAGTCCAAAAGCGAATATAAGCCAAAGGAGCTTTCCTGATTTCAGCGATTTCATTAAACACCAAGTACCTAAAAGAAGTGTAAATACTAACAGACTGTCAATATTATTCGTTCGGCTTACTGCTGCTGCAATAGGAGTTAACGCCATGACAATTGCAGCAATTCGAGCTGCTCCATCTTCGAACGTCGGTTGAACCATTTTATAAAGTAAGTAAACTGATCCTGCTCCAGCAAGGGCTTGGGGTAGGATCACGCTCCATGTGTGCACGCCAAACAAAAGTGCAAAAATAGTTTGAATCCATAGCACAACAGGTGGTTTATCCACCGTCACGAAGCCAGACGGGTCAAATGAAGCGTAAAAGAAATTGTGAAAGCTCTGAGTCATGCTTTTCACCGCAGCTAAATAATATTGGTTCGCAGCCCCGTCCTGCCAAATGTTATATGTATTTAATACTAGTGCAGCTACCAAGGTTAAAACTAATACTAAATCCAATCGTTGCGTGATTTTTTTCATAAACTTCTCCTTTTGTTCATCATTTGTTACACAGTTTAGCAAGGAAATGTGAACTGAAAATGAACGGTGAAAAATTTATGAATGATTATCTATTTAAGTGCCTATTATTAAAATCATCTTCTCGAGTTTTGGATGCTTTTATTTAAATAATTACTTACAAGCTTGAATGTTCTATTAATCTGAAAAATTGATAGCCCTTTGAACAAACTAGTTTTTATTATAGAATATTTAAATAGATAAAACATTCTATATTTAACTTAACTGTTTTAGAAAGGAGCTTTAATTACTACTGTGGAAAAAAAACTTACAAAGTACGCTCACCAATCTACTAATGTTTTTATTTCATATTTTAAGAAAATGAAAGGAACTATGAGACAACAAGGAAAAGTTGATTATATAGATTCAACTGTTTCTGCTGCAGGTGCACTAATTGCCATGCTGGTCGTTAGTTTTATCGTCTTACACCTAAGTTACCCTATGGCTTTAGCTCCTCTTGGGGCAAGCTGCATTTTAGTCTTCGGTGCTCACAAAGGCTTACTTTCACAACCTCGACATGTTATTGGCGGACACTTTCTTTCTACAACATGCGCAATTATTATACTTAGTTTACTGGGTAAAAGCGTTTTTTCTCTCGTGTTTGCATTGGCATTTGTCTTATTTCTTATGGCTCTGACAGAAACCATGCACCCGCCAGCAGCAGCTAGTGCTCTCGTTGCAATTAATAATGAAGTAACTTGGAATTTTCTACTTCCCATTATTTTCGGTGCTTTGGTAGTCGTGTTTATTTCAACCATCTATAATAACGCCTTTCGTGCAAGGCAGTATCCGACACATTGGTTTTAGCTTTGTTACTTTATAAACCGAACTAAAA
>NZ_BCVD01000203.1 GCF_001591565.1 Priestia flexa NBRC 15715
TGTCTCAGTCTCTTTATTTTTTATTAGCTTTGTATGTGTACTTGCTGTTCTCGAAATATTTGATACGCATTGGTTAATTTATCAATAATGGGACGTGTTGATGACAAATGCTGCTCATCAATACGTGCGATCGGTAAAATACCAATGGATGTACTCGTGACAAACGCTTCATCAGCTTGTTTAATAAAATCAATTGTCATATGCTGTTCTCGTACTTGAATGCCTTCTTCTTTTGCGCAAGCAAGGACATTGGTTCGAGTAATGCCACATAAAATTTGTTTTGTGGCTGGAGTTGTATATAAAATTTGATCCTTGATGACGAAAACATTGCTGCTAGAACCTTCCGTTATGTATCCGTCTTTTACAAGGATGGCTTCTTTGCATCCTTTAGAGGCAGCTGCTTGCTTTGCAAGGATATTTGGAAGTAAGTTTAATGATTTAATGTAGCAGTTTGCCCAGCGCTCATCTTCTAAAAGTAAAGTGGAAATACCTTTTTCGTAAGCCTCATCAGGCATTTGACGCGGGTGTCTAATCGTCATAGATAGCTCTGCTTTGGTATCTGGAAATAAATGATTACGAGGAGAAATTCCACGCGTTACCTGCATGTAAATATCTGCTTCTTCCAACGTAGACTTTTGTATTCCTTCTTCAATTATTTTCTCCAAATCAGTTCTGCTAAACGGCAGCTCAATTAATAACGCTTTTGCGCTTCGCTCAAGACGATCTAAATGTTGAGAAAGTGCTAGAGGTGTTCCCTTGTATACGCGAATGAATTCATATACACCATCGCCAAATTGATGTCCGCGTTCATCAATAGGAATTACTTTTTCGTTAATATCTCGAAATTGTCCATCATAGTAACCGAGTTCCATTTCTATACACTCCTTCTTTCTCTTATAGTGAAACGTTACCACAAAATTCAGTAAAATGAAATTAGAAAGTATTTGAGTCATATAGACAAAAATCTCACCTCTTGCTAGAAGGTGAGATTTTTTCTTGTTTATGGGAACGTTCGTTTAATGGCTAATGAGAATTTTTCAATTGCCTTCTTTGGCGTAATGAACTGAATGAATAGTTTCGTACCAGTAATGATCCAATCAACAATACGACTACCTAATAGAAGCGTTACTAAAATAGACATGGCTGTTAAAACCATAATGCTCCAAAAGCTAGCATCTAAACTTTTGGCAAATTCGGTAGTGAAAAACCACTTTAAAATAAATCCATGTAAAAGGTAGACATAAAGCGAACGCTGTCCGATGCTAGTTAAAGCAAAAGGACGGGTTGGAATTAAGGCCATAAATGCAAAAGATACAATAAACGCAATGCCATAGTGAGACAAGCGCATTAAAAATTCGCCTATGCTATTGTATGTGTTTGTACCATAAAGCATGTCCGTATAAACGGTTTCATTTAAAAAGTAATAACTTGCTGCTAGTGTTACAACTAAGATAGTGGAAGCAATGACTCGATTTTTAGCTGTTAAAAGATTTTTAAATGGTTCTTCTCTCTGTGACAAGTAATACCCCATCAAAAAGAATGGGAAGAACACAAACATGCGACTAATACTTAGTATTTTTTCAAATCCATCAATGTTAACAAAACCAATTCCAACACCTAGTAGAATAGAAGCTGTCATGCTGATCCACATTGGGAACTTTGCGAAAAATGGCAGCATTAATTTCCAAAAGATTAAGCTAAGTAAGAACCACATTGCCCATCGCGGTACTAAATACTGTAGTGTGTACGTTTCATTCGTATAAAGGGCACTATAGTAAAAAGTGTAGATGGTTTGAAATGCTAAGTAAGGGATAGCCACTTTGGTAAAGATTTTTTTGTAATATCCTTTTTTATGAAAGTTTTTTGAAAAATAACCAGCTAGTAAGATAAATACTGGCATGTGGAAAATAAAGATAAAGTGATAAATGGATAACATACCTTCGCTATCTGTACGATAAGGTGAAATCATATGTCCAAATACAACTAAAAAAATTAATACAAATTTAGCGTTATCAAAATAAGCATTTCGTGTACTCATAGTATTCATCTTTCCTTATTCTTTGCTGATTTAAACGTGCTTCAGCAATTTTTTATTGTGCTTTCAGTAGCAAATTAAATCATGAAAGTGAAAAATTTGCAATTTATATTTTTACTATAAAAACTGTCGAAACAGCATTTTTGTTACATTTGTGCATCGTTTTTGTCACATTCACTTAAAGTGAAAAACAAAATGCTTGATATGACAACTTGTCTTCTTTACTATACAATGCAACTAGAACATAAATCTGTAACCATAATGTAATGTTTCTCATGTGTCTAGGTCAGAATTCGACGTCATTCACAAGAGACTGTTTAAATGGTAGTCTTATAGCAAATAAAACGTGAGTAAACAACGCATAAAATACAGGGGGAACAACGTATGAAGTCATTTTATCACTACATGATGAAATTTAGGTTAAATCCAAAAAATGATCTAATAGGACAGTTAGCACGATTTGTGTATGAAGACCATAGCTTTCCTAAAACGGCAGATGATTACAATGAGATCAGCTCCTATCTCGAATTAAACGGTGATTATACGATGAGCATGTCTGTTTTTGATGAGGCATGGGAGCTATATGAAATGAATCAGTAAGGTGTTTAAAACAAAGGGCCTCTATACGCTGCGTATAGAGGCCCTTTGTTTTTTTGTGAAAATCAGCGTATTTCAGGCTTGATTGAGGTGATGTTATACTTCCCCTTTTACTATTTTTGCATATACTATTGTAACTTTTCAGTAGGTGTTAGTTTAACAAGGAGGTGCGACGATGGCAGGCAAGAAAAAGCCTAAATACCGCATTGGGGATACAATCGTTGTAACGATCTATGGAACCGTTGGCACCATT
>NZ_BCVD01000204.1 GCF_001591565.1 Priestia flexa NBRC 15715
CTTATGTCCCAGCCTCTTTAGTCTTTTTATTTTCGTCACTAATATTAGCAAAATAACCCTTGAAAATACAAAAAACGACCACAATATCCAAAAAATGTTTATCCCTTGGGTTTTTATTGTACTATTTATTCAGGAAGCAACGAACAAACAGGAGGATGAGAAAGTACCATGATGAATCAATCTGAAGTAATGGAAAATAAACAATCTGTATCACTCTCGACTACCAATCCCATTAGTCTAGTTAGCGCACTATTTAGTCCAGTTAAATTCTTTAGTCAACTAAAAGTGCAAAGAAAACTGGGGGTCAATATCTTCATTATTTTAGTTCTATATGGAATTATTACGTACTTACTTTCTCAACACTTATTAACGAATAATAAAAAAGGAGATTGATTTAAATGAAAAAGTATCTTTATAATTTTGTTGCTGCTACAGGTTTATTTATGACACAAGCTACCTTTACAACAAGTTGTTTTCTAGGACTGTATGAACCTGAATTGCCTGAAGATGAAGACGAAGAGCTATAATAAGTTTTTGTAATTATTTCTATTTTTAAAGTAGTTAAATAGCCAGTTGTCGGTGTTGAACCGATGACTGGCTATTTACGTTTTTTATGCTTAGTACCTTTTAGAGATACCTTAATTTTATAAATGAAGATGATTTTATGATAAAATTATTTGTGTCAAAAAATATTAGAAGTGAGGAATTACATGAATGCGTTAAAACAGCATCGAAAATCGAGTAAACAAAAACTATTGTTTCGGGGCCTTTTAGTCATCATTGGTGGCATTATCGCAGGTTATGGGTTAGAAACAGTATTAATTCCAAATAGCGTATCTGACGGGGGGGTGACGGGACTTAGCATCGTTGGTTCACAGCTCTTTGGAATTCCACTAGGCGTTTTAATCGCCATCATCAATCTTCCCTTCATCTGGTTAGGTTATCAGCAAATTGGAAAAAGCTTCGCTATTTTTTCAACCATCGGTATTGCTTCTCTAGCAGTTAGTACAACTCTTATGCATCACACTCCAGCTATTATTGAAGGAGATACGCTTTTAGTAACCGTTGTAGGTGGTGTAATCCTTGGTTTTGGAATGGGTCTAGCACTGCGTAATGGAGGAGCATTGGACGGTATTGATATGCTTGCTGTACTCCTTTCACGAAAGTCACCGTTTGGAACAAGTGATCTTATTTTATTTCTAAATATGTTTGTATTTATCGTGGTTTCTTTTGTGTTTGGCTTGCAAGGAGCCATTCTTTCTGCCATTGCTTACTTCATCGCTTCAAAGGTTATTCATGTCGTTGAAGTTGGGTTAAGCGGTTCAAAAGCGTTTGAAATCATTACAAATGAGCCTGTTTTAATGGTTAAAACAATTCGTGATCGACTAGGTCGAAGCGCTACATATAAAGAAGTATACGGCGGATATTCTCACGAAAAGTTCAAAGAGATTACGTGTGTTATTAACCGTTTAGAAGAAAGTAAAATGAAGGAAATTATCAGCGAAATCGATCCGGATGCTTTTGTGCGCGTGTATGACGTTGCCGAAGTAAAGGGTGGAAACTTTAGAAAAACCAACATTCATTAAATCATCCTTTTTATTCTGTATAAAATTGTTTTTTTTTAGAGCTGAAAGAATTAGTTGGAAAATAATCCAATAAAAACCATATTGACAGATTAGGAAGAAAGATGTAGACTTGAAACAAATTTAATAAGACCTCACTTTTAGTCAAGTGAGGTAGAGGCGCGGTATTTAACAGTCTTTAGCAGAGTTTGAGAGACGTTGAAGCTAGAGAGAAGGAAATATCGCCGAAGTGAGTAAATTGTTCTCAACAATTGCTTGCTGGGTCTGTAGTGAAGAACTGCAGGACTGTCTCAATAAGTTTACCAGCTTATTGAGTTGTGCTATCTCATCTTTTAAAAGAGAGGACTTTAGGGAACGATGAATGAAACGACCTGAGTAAATCTCGGGTCGTTTTTTTATTGTCTTCAAAGCTTAAAAAGATATAAGGGGGAAACAAACTATGAAAAGAAAAGCAGGATTTTTCTTAACATTATTGCTTTCAGCAGTCGTTTTATTAGCAGGCTGTGGTCAAAGCAGTGAGTCAGCATCGGGTTCAGGAGACGCTGATACGTTTACGGTAGGCTTGGAAGCAGGCTATCCACCATTTAACTGGACTCAAAATGACGATTCAAACGGAGCGGTTAAAATTAAGGGCGGCTCACAGTATGCAGGCGGCTATGATGTTGAGATGGCTAAGAAAATTGCTGATGGATTAGGCAAAGAGCTAGTGATTGTAAAAACTGAGTGGGATGGTCTTGTACCAGCCTTAACATCAGGTAAAATTGATGCGATTGTGGCAGGAATGTCACCGACTGCAGAGCGAAAAGAAACAATTGATTTCTCTGATAACTACTATAATTCAAACCTAGTAATGGTTGTGAAAAAAGGTAGTAAGTATGAAGGTGCTACGAAGATTGCAGATTTCAAAGGCGCAAAAATTACGGCTCAATTAAACACGTTTCACTACTCCGTCATTGATCAAATTAAAGGTGTATCAAAAGAAACAGCAATGGATAATTTCCCAGCAATGCGCGTAGCGCTAGAATCAGGAGTTATTGATGGTTATGTATCAGAGCGACCTGAAGCAGTAAGTGCTTCAGCAGCAAATGATAATTTTGCAATGGTTGAATTCAAGGATGGCTTCAAAACATCAGCTGACGATACAGCTGTAGCCGTGGGTCTTAAAAAAGACAGTGAGCTAAAAGAAGAAATCAACAAAATCTTAAAAGGTATTTCAGAAGAAGAACGCACAAGCATTATGGATGCGGCAATCAAAAACCAACCTGCAGCAAAATAATGATGACATAAC
>NZ_BCVD01000205.1 GCF_001591565.1 Priestia flexa NBRC 15715
TTTTAATCTTGTTCTTGTTCTTCAGCGTCAACGGATGCTTCTTCAGAAGAGCCTTCGTCACTATTTTCACCTTTTTGACCTTGTTGTTCAGAATTTTCTGCAGCAGCTTTTAATAAGATATCCTGAATTTTTGATTGGTAAAGAGGACTTTCGAATGTTTCATTCATTATTTTCTGTAAATGAGTGCGGTATTCTTTACTCTTAAGTACGGTTAACAGTTCTTTTTCCATTGCTGGGTCTTTTAAAATGTCCTGTAGCATGGCTTGGTAATCAGGATCCTTCATAAGCTGCTTTAATACTCGTTCATGCTCTGCTTCCATACTTTTAGCAAAGCTCTCAGCGAATTTTGGATCTTTCATGGCTTTTTTCCAAAATTCAATGCCAGTATCTGAAGTCAACGTTTCAGAAATTGTTTCTTTAACCATTGCTTGATCCATCACGAGGTTCTCTCGAAGTGTAGGATCATCCATAATAGCTTCAATGGCTTTCTTTCCTTCATCAGTCTTTAAAATATCAACAACCATTTTCTTTGTTTGATCGTAATCCATCCCGTTACTTTCCTCGTCTTGAGGGGCACAGGCAGTTAATGAAAACATGCATATCCCTACATAAGAGAGGAGCAAGAGTAGCTTTTTCATGGATGATGGGCTCCTTTCAACATACGCTTACGCTTAATATGAGATAATGAGCATTTTTTATTCATTGCTCACCTCTAGATTTTTTAAAAAACGATTGGTACAATTTATGAAAGGGATTACTTAACGGTTTTATGGGGGGATGAGCTTGAATAGTCGCAATTGGGTTCGACTTTTTTTATCAACCTTAATAGTAGGTGGGCTTAGCACATCTATCGTTGGTTTTGCGGTGAGATGGAATGAGTACAAAGAGTTATTTGCTGGTGGAGAAGTAGCAGAGATCTTATCAATTTTAACGTGGCTAATCGGTGTAGGCTTTATCTTTAGCCTTATTAGTCAGATGGGTTTTTTTGCATATTTAACGATTCATCGATTTGGGATTGGGATTTTTCGTTCATTATCCTTATGGTCAAGCGTACAATTGGTGTTAATTATTTTTGTACTATTTGATTTAGTTTATTTTCGCTATCGCTTTTTTGCTGAAGAGGGAGAATCTATGCTGAGTTACCTTTTAATTAGTATTTTTGTTTTGGTGTACGGCTTAGTGGTAGCATACCTAAAGGCTAAAAGCACGAAAAAAGAGGCTTTTGTGCCGGCTCTATTCTTTATTGTTGTAATTACGACAGTGGAATGGTTTCCTGCACTTCGTACCAATGAAGAAAGCTGGCTGTATTTAATGCTATTTCCTTTGTTAATTTGTAATACATATCAGCTTTTGATCTTACCTAAATTAACAGCAAACACAAAAGTAGTGAAAACAACCAGCGGCTAATAGCCCCCGGTTGTTTTTTATTTAACATCTTGAATATCACTTTTTGTATTAGAAATAAGAGTAGAGACTGTCACGTTTGATATTTTTTTAGACTGTAAAGAGTGCTGGATATAAGGGAGTGCTTCTGCAGTTTGCTGAGCTGAATCGGACGCATGCAGTAATACAATGTCTCCACCATGTAATGGTTTAGTTGTATTTGATACAATTTCTTTAACACCTGGATTTGTCCAATCTTTTGAGTCAATGCTCCAGTGAATAATTGTATACCCCATCTTATTTGCAAGTTTTAGAATATCTTTATTAAAATGTCCGTTAGGTGGACGCAAAAGTTTTACTTCCTTAATACCTAAAGAGGTAAAAACTTTCTGTGATTTCGCTAAATCTTGCCTAATTTCGTTTAGCTCCATAGAAGTATAGGAGTTATAATCATATCCCATGGTTCCAATTTCATGGCCTTCCTTTTTAATTCTTTCAACAACATCTGGATGACGTTCTGCCCAGGAAGCAGATAAAAAGAACGTGGCTTGATTGATCTTTTGTTTTTTAAGTTCATCCAAAATAGGAACAGCACGTTCGTCTCCCCAGCTGATATTAAAAGTTAAGGCTACCTCTAAATCTTTTTCTTCAGCCTTATAAACAGCCCGTGGTCCATCGTCCGTTGAGAAAACGGGATAGTCAAACATATGTTGAGCATAAAGGAAGAAGCTTGTAAACAAAGCTGATAAAATAATAATCATGGTTTGTTTTAAGCGTTTAGCTTTTATTGTATAAAATCCATTCACGTTTTCACCTCATTTAATTAAGTAGTACTTGTCTAATTTCTATGCAAAGTGTGAAAGATAAATAACAAATAATCATCGGTTCTTATAAAAGATGATATAAAGTTGCCAGCGATGGTTAGAATAAACAAGAAAAGGTGTTATACGTGAGAAGGTTATCTTTGAATGAACAAGAAATAGTAGAGCTGCAAACTATTTTATTAAAAGAATTAAAAGATTTATCTATACAGACTCATACATATGAATCTAACCCGTTTATTGCTCGTGTTATTAAAGAAAGACAGGTATTACTAAGACGATTATTAATGCGTACAAGTTAACTAATCATTAGCCGGAAACAAAGTTGATAAAAAAGTTTCGAAAAAGTGTTGACCTTTTTATTTATATCTGTTAAATTATTAAATGTCGCAAGTGAGCGATAATAAAAAGTAAAAAAGTATTGACAAGTTACTTTCAACTTGTTAATATAAAAAAGTCGCTTCTAAGCGACGGTTGAACTTTGAAAATTGAACAAAGCGACAAACGTCAACGTTAATTTTTTTAAACTTTTATGAGCGA
>NZ_BCVD01000206.1 GCF_001591565.1 Priestia flexa NBRC 15715
TAGGCAAATCTGTTCTCTACGTTTCGTGAATATGCCATAATGATAGGTACTGATGAATAAGTTAAAGGAGAACAACTGATAAAATGAAATTAGTATCATGGAATGTAAACGGGTTACGAGCATGTGTGAAAAAAGGCTTTATGGACTATTTTCACGAAGTGGACGCAGATCTATTTTGTATTCAAGAAACAAAGCTTCAAGAAGGCCAAATCGATTTAGTAACAGAAGGATATCATCAATATTGGAACTATGCTGAAAAAAAAGGGTATTCTGGAACGGCCATTTTTACAAAGAAAAAGCCTTTAGGCGTCACGTATGGCATACGTGATTTTGAAGATTTAGAGGGAAGAGTCATTACGCTTGAATTTGAAGAGCTGTTTGTAGTCACAATGTACACGCCAAATGCGAAAAGAGACTTAACTCGACTTGCTTATCGACTGGAGTGGGAAGACGCAGTCAGAAGCTATTTAATAGAGCTAAACCAGCAGAAGCCGGTTGTTTTTTGCGGTGACTTAAATGTTGCTCACACACCACTAGACCTACGAAATGCCAAGAGCAACAAAGGAAATTCAGGTTTTACAACAGAAGAACGAGAAAAAATGACGCAACTGTTAGCGGAAGGATTTGTTGATGCGTTTCGTTATCTTCACCCAAACCAAGAAGGTATGTATACATGGTGGTCGTATATGAGTACGGTGAGAGAGCGAAACATTGGATGGCGCATTGATTATTTTTTAATTTCAGAGCAGCTGAAAAGTCGATTAAAGCGTGCGGATATTCACTCAAACATTTTGGGAAGTGATCATTGTCCCGTTGTAATTGAACTTATTTAAGGAGGAATAAGAATGAAAACCTATCGAAATCGAACGAATGTACCAGTTCAAGAAACTTGGAATTTAGCTGACATTTATCCAAATATAGAGGAATGGCATGTACAGTATGCACTTATTGAAGAAAAGGTGGCTGAATTAAATAGCTTTAACGGAAACATTTCAAGTGCTGAAGAGTTGTATCAATTTTTAAACTTAAAGGAAGAAATGACCTATGAATATAGCAAACTATATGTATATGCGTTTTTACAACATGACTTAGATACACGAGTTTCAGCTTCTCAGGCACTTTTAGATAAAGCTAGCCACTTAGGTCAAAAAATAAGCAGCGCCACTTCATTTTTTATGCCATTTTTATTATCACTAGATGAATCTACGCTTAAATCATACATAAACGAAGTAAAAGAATTAGCTTATTTTGAGGATTCGTTATTTGAGTCGTATCGGTATAAAAAGCACGTGTTAAGCAAGGAACAAGAAGAAATTTTATCGAAAATGGGGGATGCGCTAGGTTCTCCTCGTCAGACATTTGGGATGATTAATAATGCGGACATTCGTTTTGGTGAAGTAACGACTGATTCTGGTGAAAAGGTGACATTAACAAGAGGGATGTATAGCAAGTTAATTGAGGATAAAAACCGAGAGAAGCGAAAAGAAGCATTCCAAGCTTACTACAAGCCGTACATGCATTTGCAACATACAATTGCTTCAACGTTAAGCTCAGCGATTAAAAATACAAAAACAACGTCTGAAATTAGGCAGTATCCATCTACTTTAGAAAGAGCGCTATTTTCAGATAATGTTCCAAAAGAGGTATATGAGAATTTAATCCAAACAACAAAAGCACATATTCAGCCGTTGTATGATTATATGGACATTCGAAAAAAAGAGCTTGGGTTATCAGAGCTTCGTCAATATGATTTAAGTGTCCCGTTAGTGAAAAATCATAAGCTAACGATTCCCTATGATAAAGCATATGAAACAATGTTGGAGAGCTTGTATCCACTCGGTGAAGAATATGTCAATACGTTAAAGAGCTTTAAAGAAAAGCGATATATTGATGTAAGAGAAACACCAGGGAAACGCTCAGGAGCATATAACTTAGGTTTATACGGCGTTCATCCATTCGTTTTATTGAATCATCAAGATGATTTATCAAGCTTGTTTACTCTTACTCATGAAATGGGCCATGCGATGCATAGCTATTATTCAAACCAGTATCAGCCTCAAATTAAAGCTGGGTATTCAATCTTTGTAGCGGAAGTGGCATCGACGGTCAATGAAGTTCTTTTAATTCGTTATTTAATTGAGCGGGCTAAAACAGAAGAAGAGAAAAAGTACTTATTAAATCACTTTATTGATCAGTTTAAAGGAACCTTCTTCACGCAGGTGATGTTTGCCGAGTTTGAACAAATTACGCATGAAAAAGCACAGAAACAAGAGGCGTTAAATGCTGAGGTATTTAATGAAGTGTATGCCGATTTAATGAAGCAATATTATGGACCAAGTCTTGTAGCAGATGAAGAAACCAAATATGGATGGGCTAGAATCCCTCACTTTTACCGTCCATTTTATGTCTATAAGTATGCGACAGGCTTTGTGTCAGCCATTGATATTGCTGATCGACTTATTAAAAAGGAAAAAGGAACAAAAGAAGCGTATTTACAACTTTTGCGAAGCGGGAGCTCGGATTATCCGCTTGAACTATTAAAAGCTACCAACGTTGATCTCTTAAAACCAGATGCTATTGCTAATGCGATGTCCGTCTTTGCAGAGTTAGTTAAGCAGTTAACGAAATAATTGATAAAAAGAGGCTGGGACCTAAG
>NZ_BCVD01000207.1 GCF_001591565.1 Priestia flexa NBRC 15715
TTTTTATTCAGCCGTCGTATTTAACGTTACGTCAATGTTCCCTCTAGTTGCTTTTGAATATGGACAAAATTCATGTGCTGCCTTCACTAGCTTTTCAGCCTCTTCTTGAGATACCCCTTTTAAATGAGCGTTTAACGTTACTGCTAACTTAAACCCATCATCAGCTGGGTCTTTCATTAAGCTAACTTCAGCCGTAATTGATGATTCGATGGAATATTTTTGCTTTTTAGCAATTAGATTTAAAGCTCCGTCAAAGCAAGAAGCATATCCTGCTGCAAAAAGCTGCTCCGGATTCGTTCCTTCTTTTGTATTGTTTGGTGAAGGCATTACTAAATCTAGATTAATTAGGCCATCATCTGATTTGACGTACCCTTCACGCCCACCTACTGCTGTTGCTTTTGAAGTAAATAAAACTGACATCAAAATCACCTCATATACGTAATTGTAAAGTCCATGCTCATGCAAAAAAGCTCTTGCACGCTCTATGGATATATTACCCTTTTAGAGTGGATTGAAACATGTCGTTCTATACTCTCTTCCATTATTTTTTTAACCCCTTTCGTATAATTTCATCACCATATTTACTTTGAAGCTGCTGAACTGCTTTATAGAGCGGTTCATCTTTTACGTGCCGTTCATATGTAAATAAACTAAGCTGCTCTTGATTTCGATCGTTCATTCGTTCTACTTGTAGAGCTGCTACCCCTAACAAGCGAACTGGTTCACCGTTCCAATGCTTTTGAAGCAACTTGTTTACCCAATGAAGCAACACTTTTGACTGATTGGTCCACTGATCAATGGTTTGGGTTCTTGTAATTGTTTTGAAATTACTATAGCGAATGGTTAACTGAATCGTTTTGCTGACTACTTTTTTGGCATGCATTCGCTTACTAACAGACTCAGCGAGATCATTTAAAATCGGTACCATCTCCCGATCATCCGTCATATTTTTCGCTAATGTTTTTGAATGTCCAATCGACTTAAATTCCGACCTGCGATTTGGATTTACAGGTCGATCGTCAATCCCATTAGCTCTTTGCTTCATTTCTACTCCTCTTACTCCAACTGTGGCCTTTAGCTTATGATCATCTGCGTGCGCTAGCTCTTCAATCGTATGGATATGAACGGCATTCAACTTCTCAGCGGTTTTATTACCTATACCATGCATATAAACCACTGGGTGTGGCCAAAGTTTCTGATGAATATCGCGCTTTCTTAAAATTGTAATTCCAAGCGGTTTTTTCATGTTGCTTGCCGTTTTAGCTAAAAACTTATTTGGTGCAATGCCGATTGAGACCGGTATTTGTAACTCATTCAAAAGATCGTTCTGTATTCGCTGTGCAATCTCGAGTGGCGTACCTTGATGAAAGCAATCCGTTATATCTAGATATCCTTCGTCAATAGAAGCAGGCTCAAGAATAGAAGAGATCGTTGATAAATAAGAAAACATTTGCGCTGATACTTTGCGATAAAGAGTAAAATCTGGTTTTAACACAATTAGCTGAGGAAAAATTTTTTTAGCTTCCCATAATGGCATCGGTGCATATATTCCTTTATTGCGAGCCGCATAGTTGCACGTTACCACAATCCCTCTACGCTCTTTTGGGTTACCCGCAATGGCCATAGGTTTTCCTTTCAGTGCCGGATTACGCGCTTCTTCCACCGATGCATAAAAAGCATTAACATCAATATGCAATATGACTCTTCCCTTTTTTGGATACATGCCTTTCAACACACTCACCTTCTTTCTATCCGAACCAACAGAATGTATGTTCTTATTTTAAACCAAAAAACAATTAATGTGAATAATTCTATAGCGGTTTGTAATATGATGGACAAAGAGTAAAAAACGGGCGGATTGTTTGATGAACATCCCTTTGAAGCATTCGTATACTATAATAACTTTGACAAAAATGGGGGAAACGCCGTGGTGGATCAGATTATCACAGTAATTCAACAGTTTGGATATGGATATTTCTTTTTATTAATCATCATTGGTGCTAATTTCACACCTATTCCAGATCCTCTCTTTATTATGCTTGCAGGTAACCATGCCACTCTTTCTACTTTTCACCCTCTTATTGCTTTTCTCTTGACTTACAGTGCCATGATGCTTAGCTTATATGTTAAATTCTTATTTGCTAGATGGTTTCGCAAGCAAACAATAAAAGCTCTCTCTCAATCACGCTTTCAAAAAAAGCGATATGAAATTGAAAACCTCATTACCTCATACGGTTCCTTCGGCATTATGCTCAGCTTCTTCTTGCCGGGAATGCGACACGTTATGCCATTATTTTTAGGAACAACGAAAATGCCTCACCTTAATTATATAACAACAACATTTTCATTTGGATTGGTTTGGACGTTTGCGTTTTTTTTATGGGGGTTTAAAGTTGATGATGCCGCTTCATTTGAAACCATTTCTCAATTCACTATTTTGTTTATTGCCATCAGTGTTGGAAGCTTAGCCTATAAAAAGCGAAAAATGCGTAGTAAAGAATGAAAAAAGCCAATCCTC
>NZ_BCVD01000208.1 GCF_001591565.1 Priestia flexa NBRC 15715
TTTTACGTTTGAATGTCGAAAAAAGGCGGTCGAAAAATTAAATGTGACATACTAATTTAGTATTGACAGAATAAATGTTACATACTATTATAATATCAAGAAGAATAAAACGCTTTCAAAAATCTTTGAAACCAAAGGGGAGTTACACATGGGAACTATTGTATGTCAAACTTGCAACTGCACAATTGAACATTTTGAAGATGAGAAAGTGACGCGGCTATATTCAAAATGTAAAGAGGGAGAATGTCAAGCAGTCCATGAAGATTTAGACTAATAAATAGAAAAAGGTGCGCATTATAGCGCACCTTTTTGTTATTGAATTGCTTTATGTTCTTTAATTACACGTAATGTTTTCAACTCAAAATCTTCCGGTCCTTGAACGGGTAGACCAGCTTCTAGGTTTGTTTGAATATAACTCAGATTCTCTTCCGTAATAATTTCTCCAGGAATAAAGATTGGAATTCCCGGTGGGTATACCATTACAAACTCAGCGATAATTCGGCCAGCTGATTCATGAAATGGCACAACTTCGGTTTCAGCATAAAAAGCATCGCGAGGAGTAACTGCTAAGACTGGAATATCAGGTAGTAAAATAGCTGGTTTTGTTGCTTTTTCAGCTAAGTGATGAACTTCTCTTGACAGCTGCTGTAAAGCGGTAAGTAAGCAATCGATGTCTTCCTTACTATCTCCTGGTGTTACAATACATAAAACATTATATAAATCAGACATTTCCACTTCAATATTGTACGTCTCGCGCAGCCACTTCTCTACGTCATATCCTGTAATACCAAGGTCTGATACGGAAATAATAAGCTTTGTAGGATCTAGGTCGTACGTTGCTTTTGTCCCTAAAATCTCTCGACCAATACAGTGAATATGCTCAATCTTGTTAAGCTCTGTACGAGCATATTCAGCCAGTGCAATAGCTTGATTAGCTAATTTTTCGCCTTCTGTGGCTAATCGCTTACGAGCTACGTCCAAAGAAGCTAGTAGCACATATGATGTAGATGTTGTTGTTAACATACTTAGGATTGCTTGAACACGCTGTGGCGATACAAGCCCTTCGCGAACGTTTAAAATAGAGCTTTGAGTCATTGATCCCCCAAGCTTATGAACAC
Organism: Priestia flexa NBRC 15715; assembly: GCF_001591565.1. GTDB lineage: Bacteria > Bacillota > Bacilli > Bacillales > Bacillaceae_H > Priestia > Priestia flexa. The sequence continues at coordinate 1,119 of NZ_BCVD01000208.1, forward strand.
TTGTAGCGGCCATGTCTGCGCCTGCTTGCATAGCTGATAGCGGTAATTCATCGTGAAAATGAATATGAACACCATGAGCCTCATCAACCAAAACAGGTACCCTATAAGAGTGAGCAACTTCAACAATTTTACGTAAGTCACCTGAAATTCCAAAGTAGGTAGGATTAATAACGAGTACCGCTTTTGCATCAGGATGCTGAGCTAGCGCTTTTTCAACTGCATCAGTCGTAATTCCATGAGAAATACCGAGGTTTTCATCGATTTCAGGATGAATGAAAACAGGCGTAGCTCCAGAAAAGACAACGGCGCTCATAACGGATTTATGAACGTTTCTAGGAACGATGATTTTATCTCCAGGCCCACAAGTTGTCATGACCATTGCCATAATAGCCCCGCTTGTTCCTTGGACAGAAAAGAAAGTATGATCTGCTCCGAACGCTTCAGCAGCTAAGTCCTGAGCTTCTTTAATAATACCTTTTGGCTGATGTAAATCATCAAGTGGTCCAATGTTAATCAAATCAATTGAAAGTGCGTTGTCGCCAATAAAATCTTTAAATTCAGGGTCCATGCCATTTCCTTTTTTATGACCAGGAATATGAAACTGAATGGGATTTTTTTTTGCATGTTCCACTAACCCTGTGAATAATGGAGTTGAGAATTGAGAAGTCAACTTTGCTAAACACCTCTTTAATAAAAATAATGAGCGGAGCCAGCTTTTGTACGAAGGTCTCCCGTGCGCTATATTGCTATAACTAAGAATCAGTGAAGATTCATTCTCCACTGATTAAATGTGCATGACATGTAAACTGTTTTATAAAAATAAAAACAATAAGAAGAAATGTAATTTCATACAGTTTCTTCGTTATGTATTCAATAAAACAAATGAATTATAGCACTTATTAATATGTTTGCAAAGGGATTTTTTAAACATATTCGCATTATAAGAAATCAATCTAAACTTACGCGTAGCGATAAAGTTTTGTGAAGCTGAATTCATATGATAAAGTATTACTTGAAAGTCTTAGAACAAATACATAAAAAGTGAGCGGAGGAGTTAGATGGAATATCAATATCCTATCTCCCTTGATTGGAGTACAGAAGAAATCATTGATGTGGTTAAATTTTTTGAAAGCATTGAAAAAGCTTATGAAAAAGGAATTGAGCGCGAACAGCTAATGGGTATCTATCGTCGTTTTAAAGAAATTGTTCCAAGCAAAGCAGAAGAAAAAACAATTTGCAATGACTTTGAAGATCAAAGTGGGTATTCATCCTATCGAACAATTCAACAAGCAAAAGCTGGCGAATCTGGTGACATTATTCGCATGAAAAAGTAAAGAAAATTCTTTAACATGTTTTCCGAACCAACAAAA
>NZ_BCVD01000209.1 GCF_001591565.1 Priestia flexa NBRC 15715
ATAATTTATGTAATAAAAAAGAAATATTTGGATAAATATGTTATGATGTTAATAAACAAATGAGTACTAACTAAAGAAATGTTTCCAGCATGTTAGGTGCGAGTATCAAGCTCACATAAACTACCTGGGACATTCGCACCTTATTATGAAGCAAATTCGGTTAAGATAGTTCATTTTTTGAAAGAATGTACAATCTTTTAACAGTTTTTTAGCTATTTTCTTAAGAATTAATGTGGTTTTTAACATATTTTGGTTGAAAGTCGCTGTCGCATCCTATATGGATGCGTGGATTGAAATACAATAGTTCTTAACATGGGGGGCAAGACTCTTAATGGCTCAGGTTTTTTGTCGAGAAAATGGGTGTGGGAACTCTGTCTCATCTCACTTATTGAAATTCACGTCATTGGAACGTGTGCGTGTGGATAGCCCAAAAAGATGAGAATCGTAATGGTTCATTGTTTAGAAGTCATTATTTTGTTATTTCCCACAATCGCTTTAAGTTATTCATAATCAAAAAGCTACGGCCAAATACTTTTAGATCATGTACGTAGAGTGGTGGCGTATTCACCTTGTTTTGTATGATAAATAAAAGCTTAGGCATAAGCGGGTTTCTTATGTCTATCTTTTCTTAAAACGATTGCCTGTATTCAAATAAATGAGCGCAAACACAATTGATACGACAAACACTATGATACCAATAACTAATAGCAGCTGGTTGGCGAGCACTTCGCTTAAACCTACCAGCAAAATCCCAAGCGAAATGGCATACATGATCTTGCCCATAAATTTACAGAGAGCCACCTCATCGTATTCCGCTTTTTTCTCAGCGGGTAAGGTATTATAGCCGGCGATCAAAAAACCGCCTTTTCCTTTTGAAAGAACAAACGCGAGAATAAGAAAAGGAATCAAAATAATAAAAGGAACAATCGCTTCTCCGATAAGAATTCCTCCTTTTTAGGGTTTCTAGACTATACGACGAGCGAATTGAAAGGTTTCATATATTTGAAAAAAACAACTTGTCTGAGCAGATAGCATGGGCTAATAAAGAAAACGCTTACATAACTATGTAGTATATCCTAAAAAAGAGGGGTGTTTGTTATGTTAGGTTTTCTTCAAAAAATCGGTAAATCGTTAATGCTTCCGATTGCGATTATGCCTGCTGCTGCGCTTTTGCTCCGGTTGGGTCAAGATGACTTCTTAGGTATACCGTTTATATCGGCAGCGGGTGACGCTGTTTTCGGGCATTTAGCTCTTTTGTTTGCGATAGGAGTTGCGATTGGATTTTCAAGAGATGGCAGCGGAGCCGCTGCGTTAGCAGGTGCTGTCGGGTACTTTGTACTGACAGAAGGAGCGGCTGCTATTAATGAAGAGATTAATATGGGCGTGCTTGGAGGAATTATCGCTGGGGTCATTGCCGGGCTTTTATATAACCGCTATCATACTATTAAATTACCAGACTGGCTTGGCTTCTTTGGTGGAAAACGTTTTGTGCCAATTGTCACATCGCTTGTGATGCTTGTGTTGGCTTTTGTGTTTGGGTATGCTTGGATCTTTGTTCAGCACTTTATCGATAATATTGGTGAGTGGATTATCGGAGCTGGAGCAGCGGGAGTCGGAGTATTTGGGTTCTTAAATCGTATGCTAATTCCGCTTGGCTTGCATCATATTTTAAATACGCTCGTTTGGTTTGAGTTTGGTGAGTTTACAAACGCTGCGGGTGAAGTTATAAAAGGAGACCTATGGCGCTTTTTAGCAAAAGATCCTTCTGCGGGAATGTTTATGACGGGCTTTTTCCCTATCATGATGTTTGGCCTTCCAGCAGCTGCATTTGCCATGGTTGCCGCTGCGAAAAAAGAGCGTCGAAAAGCGATGATGGGTGTATTTGCAGGTTTAGCACTGACCTCGTTTTTAACAGGGATTACGGAGCCAATTGAATTTTTATTTATGTTTTTATCACCGGTGTTATACGTGATTCACGCTATTTTAACCGGTTCTGCTATGTCGATTACGTACCTGCTTGATATTCATCACGGCTTTGGATTTTCAGCGGGAGCCATCGACTACTTCTTAAATTTTGGGATTGCACAGAAACCGCTGCTTTTAGCCGGTGTTGGCCTCATTTATGCGCTGCTGTACTTTATGATTTTCTACTATTTAATTATTAAGCTTGATCTAAAAACACCGGGGCGTGAGGATGGAGTAGAAGGGGAATTTGAAGAAAGCGGAGCGTTAACAGGTAGTTACGGTGACCTTGCGAAAGCTTACGCAGAAGCACTTGGCGGAAGAGGAAACTTGCTTGAAGTGGATAATTGTGTGACGCGCCTTCGTTTAAAAGTCAAAGATACGAGTATCATAAATGAAGTTGAGCTAAAAAGGTTGGGAGCGAAAGGTGTACTAAAGCTAAGTGGCCAAGACCTTCAAATAGTTGTCGGCACAGACGTTGAGTTTTTAGCCAATGAGTTGAAAAAGATGTAAAGAGAAGG
>NZ_BCVD01000210.1 GCF_001591565.1 Priestia flexa NBRC 15715
GCCACCTACGAATAGGCTACTGAGAAGTAAGGCTACAATTCCTTTTCGTTTTATGAACATTTGGTGCCTCCTTTTTTTTCGTTCCATACATACATTGTTCTATTATAGAAAAACTTGGTTAATTTTCACATTAGGCTTTTTACTTAAAAATGGATTTTGGTAGTCTTTTAGAACTGGTTAGCTAAGGGGACTTACAGCGATTATTTTTTAAATTTCTTCACATGACAATAAGCCCATTTACATTGTAAATGAGCTGCTTTGGATATGTTTAGTCTATATCTTAACAGTCTTTATCGTTCTATTTAAAGAAATCATCTTAAAACTTCAGTTTGCAAAATGTTTCTAAATGCATTAGGGTCTTCTATAAACGGAGAATGTGCACAGTTGTTAAAAGAGAATAGCTTTTTTGAAGAAGCGTCTAGTTTTTCATAAAATCGTTTGGCTTCTCGATAACTTGTTGAATAGTCATCCACTCCATGTATGATAAAAACAGGCACTTCAATCTTGGGTGCTAATAAAGAGACATCTGATTTTGCGATTGCTTCTGATAAAGCATCGTAGCTTGCAAAAATCCCTTTTGGTATATTCACACGTTCTTTCCAAGAATAATGCCTGCAACTAAACAAATCTTTGAGGCTTTGCCAATTTGAATACCCCACTTTTTTCGTGCCACCACCAAACCTATTCAAGTAGCGACCTAATATCCTTCGATAACCCTTACTTTTGTAGAAATCTTCAGTAAAGGTCACTGAACGTATATCTTTTTCTGCTTTTTTATCTCCCTTTTTTATTGCTGTTTCCAACAAGAACTCATATGTGTCTTTGTTCGATTCAAAGTGTCTTCCCATTTGTCCTATGCCAATGTAAGCATGATAATTCTCAGGGTAACGATGAACCACAATACTCCCTAAAAAAGTCCCCCAGGAGTGTCCACACAAATAAATCTTTTCTTTCTTAAACTTAGTTTTTAAGTATTCAGTAACAATTAATGCATCAGAAATTAATTGACCTAACGTAATGTCACCTTGTGTTGATGCATTATACGACATACCCGTCCCCCTTTGTTCCAAATAGCAAACTGTAAAATCTTCCTCCCACCCCATGCCTGATTGTTTAATAACAGGGTACTGTGGAAACCCTGGACCTCCATGTAAAAATAAAAGTACAGGATTTTCTAAACTCACTGTTTCAATAAACATCCCATTTTGATGCCCGTCAATATCTATAAATTCTTTAAAAAACTGAATGCTTTTTTCTTTACTACTCATAAAGTCCTCCTTTTTTGTTAAATTACTAGCGTTTTTCTCTTGCTAAAACTGCTTACGCATTAATTTTAGGAAGTTTGAGAAAGTGGTCTTTTCTTCTTACTGAGATCGGTTTTTAGTTAGACCTTGACAGGCATATATGATAAAGTACAATGCGTGGTCATTTAATTTAGTTGGTAAGTGAAAGGTATTGAATAAGCTATCAAAGATTATAGTGGAAACGTGGTTAATGATACCTAGATGGTTTAGACTTCTTACACTTCAGGCTATTACAGCTTATATGATTGTCATCGCTTTACTGAAAGGAATAGAAGTGACGTTTAATATAAAAACTTTACGTCTAAGTGAAGTTTTTATTAGTTTCATAGCCTCATTCATTATATTACGCATATTGATTACCTTCTCAAGAAAGTGAACTTGCAGAAAGAAGTCAGGTAATCAATTTTCATATTTATTCTGTTTATTTTTATTAATAAAGACCAAAATATAGTACTACATCCATCGCTCACACGATGAAACGCTTATCTTTATTTCTCCTTATTGAATTCTACAGATGAAAGTATTTTTTCAACTTTCTCCATGACTTCTTGATTGCTAGGGCGACAGGGACTGATAGATTCTCTACACTCTGTTGTGTAGATAAATTCAATTCCTCCCACATCTCTACTCGTGTCGTATATGTATGCGCCATATCCATAATAACCATTTTCTGATTGAAAAGGAGCTAAATAGAACGTATTACCATTTTTCTCAATATTTTTAAATTCATCTTCAATACCTAAATTTTTCTTAAGAAATTTCTGTGCATATTGAATGCCCGTTTCGTCGTTAGATTGTTTTTGATTAAATTGTACTTTGATTCTTGCCTGAGTTTTATCTTCATATAACACTCCAGCCATAAAAGCTTCATTTACACCTTGATTGTTAGTATAACTGCCGCTACTAATTTCCCCACCAGCCGGAAACAACATCTCATACTCCCCCGTTTTTGATTCAAGCGTATAGTATCCTTTTTCCGTTTCTTTTGTCGACTTGATCATATCTCGTGTAAATTCATCTTGAAGGGCTCTA
>NZ_BCVD01000211.1 GCF_001591565.1 Priestia flexa NBRC 15715
TGTTACTTCACCTTCGCCTGAACCAACATCTGGATTTGTAATAACCTCACCAGCAATTTGTGTATCATTTTCTTTTAATTTTTCTTCCAGTTCTTCTTTAGGATCAATATCACCAGCATCAGCTAACAAATTATCTTCTTCATTAAATGCAAAGTTACCATTTTGATCTAACTTAACTTGATCTTCATTATTAGAAAAAGCATATTCAGATTGATCTTTACCATTATTTTCATAAGCAAAGACGTCTGAATAATCTTCCTGGTCTTTTGATGCTCTCATTAAAAGTTCATCATCTGAATCCTTTGTTTCTTCGTAAGCAAAAACTTCTGAGTAATCTTCTTGGTTTTTTGATGCTCTTTCAGCCAAATCACTATATTCGTCTTCTTCATTCTCGATGTCTAATTCACTATCAAAATCTTCATCTGAATCTTTTGTTTTAAGATTGACTTTGTTAGGGTCAATTTCTGTAGTTACTTGATTTGCTTGCTGCTTATTAGAAAGTTGATCAATAGTTACATAAGACCCAATTGTTACACCAGTTGCTACAACTGCCACACCAATTATTTTAGCTTTCTGATTCATTGGAGACATAATTTCAAACCCCCGTTTTAATTTTATATTTATATTGTATATTAATATCAATATAAAATAAACAAATTTTACCGAAAAAGGCTCTAAAATCAAAAGAATAGTATAATTGGACTAATATAAACTCCTAAAAAAAGAGTCTTTTTGCACAGTTATAATGTCGTTGTTTAAAATAAAAAAACCTATCTTTTTTTAAAAAAAGGATAGGTTTTTTTTATTTCAGTTTGCAAAAGATTCTTTTATTTTTTCTTCTCTTAACTCTTTATACTTTTTCAAATTTTCGCTTGTGTTTAGAATTATTTCATTACGTGTTTCTTCACTTGTCTGTTGAGCATAATTGGTGATTTGAGAATACCTTTTATTTATATCATTAGAAATCGTTTCATATTGCTCATTATTTATTAATGATTTACTTTTCATATAAGCTATAGCTACTTTCAAATGTTCATATTCTATACTCGCCAGTTCCTTAATATTGGTTTCAATATCTGAAATCTCTATTTTTTTTGAATCACTAATATTTAAAGAAGCTTCAATTCCCTCGTCTTTCCAAACAGACCACTCATATCTCAATTTTTCATTTTGCTTCCTTAAGTATTTGTTTAAATCTTCTTGAGAAGTGAAATTTTGAAACTCTCCGTTTCCAGCATCTGAAATAGCTTGTAAAGCCATTTGTTCCTTATTTTCAATATTAAACCCTAATATGTTAACAGTAATATCAAAGCCCATATTCTTTAAATTTTGTACAGACTGAACAGGATCTCCTCCACAAGTTTCTATACCATCACTCACTACATATACCACTAGCTGTGATTCTTTATCATCATCTTTCAGAGATTCTAAAGCTTTAGCTATGGGTGTCCAACCTACAGGTTGAACTTCATTTAATGATTTTGAAAATTCAGTTGCATTATAAATGTTTTTATATATTTCAGTAACTGCAGCACAAGATTTCATTTTATCTTTTTCTTGATTAGTGCCTTCATGACCATAAACTCTTAAGGATACTTGAGAACCTTCTGGAAGGTTATTAGCGAATTGAGTAACAGATTTCTTAGCTATCTCCATTTTTGTCTCTCCATTAATTTCCCCCGCCATACTTCCACTAGAATCAATCATAATTACATATTTAATATCTTTTATCAAATTCTCTTGAGTACTGTTTTTTTCATCTGGAATATCATTTCCTGAATCGACATTTACATCATAGTTTATTATCTTTTTAATCTGACCAGTATAATCTTCTTTAAGTAATTTTAAAAGCTCTTCATAATATTCTGTAGCTGTTAAATCTTTAGAAAATGAATCAATTTCATTTGTTAAATTTGAGTAACTATACTTGTCACCACTAAATTCCCCATCTTTTTGTAACATAGCAATCTCGATAGCTCCTAGTGATCTTTTAAAATCATTTGGATTATAAGGTAACTTGTTTGTTTCTGTAATCACTTCTTTAGGTTCATCTACAGTAATTACCTCTTTTTCTTCTACCTTACTTTGCTGTTTACTACTTTCTTGATCTTTATTACAAGAAACTAATATGATTAATAGCAGAAAGAACAACGTACACCTTATTTTTTTGTTTTTCATCTAATATTCCTTCCTGTAATTAAAAAGATGTTCACTAATTAATTTAGCAAACACCTTTTGTTTGGTTACATTATTTTTTTAATCAAGTGATAACGAGTATGATTCTCTATTCTTTTTTGTAGCTTCTAACTCTGTTTCAAACGTTAATT
>NZ_BCVD01000212.1 GCF_001591565.1 Priestia flexa NBRC 15715
CTAAACGAAACAAAAGGTTTCGTCTTTTTTTTTATATTAAAATTATGATCCTTAGGACTGTTCCTAGGGACTTTTTTGTATGTATATGCTGGATATGAGTAGAGAACTGCGTATACAATAGAGGTATAAATTGATTTAGAGAGAGCAAAGTGAGGATTCGAAAAATGAAACCATTAGAAGAGTTTGTCATCCAATCCGCTTCTATTGAAGATACACAAAAGCTAGCCAACCGTCTTGCTTCGCTGCTAGCTCAAGGTGATGTTTTGTTATTAGAAGGAGACTTAGGAGCTGGTAAGACAACTTTTACCAAGGCATTAGCAAAAGGTCTTGAAATTAAAAGGAACGTAAACAGCCCTACATTTACTATTATTAAGGAATATAAAGATGGAAGATTGCCCCTCTATCACATGGATGTATATCGTCTAGGGGATGAATTTGAAGATCTAGGCTTTGATGAATACTTTGAAGGTGATGGTGTTACCGTTGTTGAGTGGGCTCATTTAATTGAAGAGCAGTTACCAAAGGAATTTGTTCAAATTAATATTTATCATGATACGCCTAAAACACGTAAGCTTGTTTGTAAAGCCAAAGGCGCAAGATATATTGACCTATGTAAGGAGCTTTTTAACTATGAAAACATTAGCAATTGATACGTCAAATTTCGTAATGGGCGTCGCATTGGTTGAAGAGAATAAAGTAATTGGAGAAGTAATTACAAATCTGAAAAAGAATCATTCTATTCGCTTGATGAAGGCTATTGAATCGTTGCTGGCGGATTGTGATACATTACCAAAAGAATTAGATAAAATTGTAGTAGCAGAAGGGCCTGGTTCTTATACTGGTGTCCGCATTGGTGTAACCGTGGCTAAAACACTTGCGTGGACGCTTAACATTCCTTTAGTTGGAGTGTCTAGCCTTGAGATTGTAGCTGCTAACGGCCGTTACTTTAACGGACTTATCTCCCCGTTATTTGATGCGCGTAGACAACAAATTTTCACAGGGTTATATCGTTTTGATAATGGACAGGAACTACGTAATGAAGAGAAAGATCAGCTTGTTATTAATGAACAATGGGCTGGAAAATTGAAAGAATACAATGAATCTATTTTATTTATTGGGAATGATATTGAAGCGCATAAAGAAATATTAACTAGCGTATTAGGAGAACAAGCACTCTTTGCATCTGTTTCACAATATAATCCTCGTCCAAGTGAATTAGCTTTTTTAGGTATGCAAAAAGAAGCAACTCCAGTTCATGCTTTTGTGCCTAATTACATTAGGTTAGCTGAGGCAGAAGCAAACTGGTTAAAAGCACAAGAAGCGAAAAATGAGTGAGAAAATGACTATGACAGTGAAATTTCGTCTAATGAAAGTTGAAGATATTGATCAAGTTGTTGAAATTGAAAAACAGGCATTTGCAACACCTTGGAGCAAAGAGGCCTTCTATAACGAATTAACGGCCAATCAATTTTCTACCTACCTTGTAATGGAAATAGAGGAGCAAATTATTGGATATTGTGGAACTTGGATTGTAATTGATGAAGCGCATATTACCAATATTGCTATACTTCCTAAGTATAGAGGAAAAGGGTTAGGATATGCTTTGCTTAAAGCTGCGATGAATGTTGTGCAACAGCTAGGGGCACTTTCAATGACGCTTGAAGTAAGAACATCAAATCATATTGCACAGTCATTGTATAAAAAGCTAGGCTTTGAGGCTGGCGGCATACGAAAAAATTATTATTCTGATAACAATGAAGATGCATTAGTTATGTGGGTGAAATTATGACAAAAGAAAATGAAGTAATATTAGCAATAGAAACAAGCTGTGATGAAACGGCTGTTGCGATTATTCGAGGTGGTACAGAAATTGTTGCAAATGTAGTAGCCTCTCAAATTGAAAGCCATAAACGCTTTGGGGGAGTTGTACCTGAGATTGCTTCACGGCATCATGTTGAGCAAATCACAATAGTTGTAGAAGAAGCTCTACATCAATCCAATATGACATTTGATGATATTGATGCAATTGCGGTAACAGAAGGACCAGGATTAGTAGGAGCATTATTAATTGGTGTCAACGCAGCTAAGGCGTTAGCTTTTGCTCATCAGAAGCCTTTAATTCCTGTACATCATATTGCGGGACATATTTATGCGAATCAACTTATTACGCCATTAAAATTTCCGTTACTAGCATTAGTTGTTTCGGGTGGACATACAGAACTTGTCTACATGAAAGAGCACGTTCGTTTTGAAGTCATTGGTGAAAC
>NZ_BCVD01000213.1 GCF_001591565.1 Priestia flexa NBRC 15715
GTAATCAACGATTGTAAAATACCCAATAACAACGGTTTTAAATTCCCCAAAAATAACAGATAATCGTTTCGAAACAAACATCAAAGATGGAGTGAAGAAACGGTGCTGAAGATTGGGGAGTTTTTTATGATTAGAGAGTTATTTCAGAAAGGGTGGACGAAAACAGCCATTGCAGAAGCAACAGGCTTCGATCGTAAAACGATCAGCAAATATCTAAAAAGCAATCAGTTGCCGGAACGTAAGGCAAGCGAGCAGCAGAAAGAGAGTAAGCTCGAACCCTATAAGTCCTACATCCTTCAACGAGTCAAAGAAGGAACAACCAACTGTGTCGTACTGTTAGAGGAAATTCAAACGATGGGTTACGAGGGGAAGATGACAATTTTAAGAGACTTTGTTCGTCCTCTTCGTCAACAGCCAAAGAAACAGGCAACCTTACGGTTTGAAACACCACCAGGGAAACAAGCCCAAATGGATTGGGCGTACGTGGGAAAATACTTAGTGAATGGCAATCTGCAAGACATTTATGCATTTGTGATGATATTAGGTTATTCCCGAATGAAGTACGTAGAGTTTACAACCAACATGAATCTCGAAACCCTCATGAAGTGTCATATGAATGCTTTTTCTTACTTTAATGGGGTACCAGAACAAATTCTCTATGATAATATGAAAACCGTTGTAATCAAGCATAGTCCTGTAGAGATTCGTTTTAATCGCAAGTTTGAGGATTTCTTAGCCTACTATGGGATTGTGCCAAAAGCCTGTCGTCCTAAACGTCCGCAAACAAAGGGGAAAGTAGAAAGAACCATTAAGTATTTGAAAGATAACTTCTTTCAGCGAAAACACGAACCAACTTTACATGCATTAAATGAAGCCGTACGTACATGGTTGGATCAGATAGCTAACAAGAAAACCAATCAGACTACTAATGAGTCACCATTTCAACGATTTGAGCAGGAACAGAAGTTCCTGCAGATATGGGGAGTGAAGCCTCTGTTTCCCACTTCACATTGGGAAACCAGAGAAGTCAGTCGGGACTGTGTGGTGTCGTACCGCGGAAAAAGGTATTCAGTTCCTTACCGTTACGCTGGACAAATGGTTAAGATTAAAGAAACACTCGATCATCATTTAGAGATTTACGATGAACGTGAATGTATCGCAAAGCATCCGGTTCTTACAGGAAAAGCAACTACTCATATCCGAATGGAACACTATGATGGGCTACATACAAAAGAAAAAGGGCAGAAAGCGAAGAACGTTGAAGATTTGGCGACCGACGGTCTTCACTCTCATACCCCATCTCCAAATGTGGAAAAACGCCCTCTCGCTGCTTACGCAGCACTGGAAGAAGGTGAGTCTGTATGATGAACGAACTCTTATTGGAGCGTTTAAAGAAGCTCGGCTGGCATCATACAGCCAACCAACTTGATAGTTTACTAGAAGACGCTTCTAAGGATAATGTATCATATTCTGAGTTTCTTCACACTATCGTTTTGCATGAAACGGAGCAACAAGATTCTGATCAACTAGAAAAGCGAATGAAACGGGCAAAGCTGCCTTACACCAAAACGATTCATGATTTTGACTTTACATTTCAACCAAGTCTGAGCGAGAAAAGGGTCAAGGAAACCTTAACATGTCGCTTTATTGCCAATGGGGAAAATCGCATATTACTGGGTCCTCCGGGTGTAGGAAAAACTCATTTAGCCGTCTCCTTTGCGATTGAAGCGATTACCCAAGGATATACAGCCCTATTTTTGTCGGCCGACGACTTAGTGGCTCAGTGCCGCAAGGCCAATGATAAAGGGACACTCCAGCGACTCGTAAATCGTTGGAGTCGTCCAGACGTGTTAATTGTAGATGAAGTAGGTTATTTTCCTTTTGATGAACTAACCGCCAATGTTTTCTTCCAGGTTGTTTCAAAGCGATACGAACAAGGAGCAATGATTTTAACATCTAATAAATCGTACCTTGAATGGGGAAAAGTTTTTGGTGACGATGTATTGGCAACGGCTATCTTGGATCGCCTCTTACATCATGCGATTACATTTAACATCAAGGGTGACTCCTACCGTTTGCGAGAAAAGAAAAAAGCAGGAATTTATCCTGCCCAAACAACGATTTAGCCGTTCATAATGGGGAATTTCATTTCGTTGAAATTGGGGAAATTTGAATCGTTGTTGACA
>NZ_BCVD01000214.1 GCF_001591565.1 Priestia flexa NBRC 15715
GGTTAGTATAACCTAACGACTTTAAAAAAGGCATCATTCGTCCTTTAGAAAGGAACATTTTGTTTTGTCCCAGACTCGTCTTTTTTCAGCCTTTATACTTAGAAAGATACGTAGACAAAATTTCTTCGTGTAAACCTGGCTTTGCAACGAATACGCTGCTTCTGTCTAAAATATCTAAAGGCTTCCCTTCTAAGTCTGTTACGACGCCTCCAAGCTCTTCAATTAAAACTTTCCCTGCTGCAAAGTCCCACGGTGCTAAGCGCATCGTAATATAAGCATCTAACCTTCCTGCTGCAACATATGCAAGCTCAATGGCTGCGGACCCATATGACCTTGTTCCTCTCACACGCGTTACTAGAGGTGAAAGCACCGATGGATCAATTCTTCTATTTTCCGTTACCCACGTTGCGTTTAAGCTGACAATAGACTCTTCAATGCTAACTTGCTTTAAAGGTGGCAGCTGTTGGTCATTAATATATGCTCCCTTCCCTTTTCTAGCATGGTACAGCTCATCATGTACAACATCATATATGAATCCAGCTTGTCCAACTCCATTTTCAAAAATACCTACGGAAATAGCAAAATTTCGCTGTTGATGAACAAAGTTCATTGTTCCATCAATTGGATCAATTACCCAAATAACACCTTCAGATGTTTCAATTTTTTCGCCATACCCTTCTTCACCTAAAATCCGGTGGCCTGGAAATACTTCTTTAATCTTTGAAATAAAGAACTGTTCAATATCTTTATCCATATTGGTTACTAAATCGTTAGGGTTTGATTTTGTTTCAATCACGAGCTCTCTACTAAAAGAAGCTTTAATTCGATTACCTGCTTCTTTAATCCATTGCTTTGCATATGTATCAACCTGATTCCAAAAATCCCTCATTTAGTGTTCCCCCTTTTTTGAAAGTCCTGTATTAAGCTTAAAAAAACGACTGCAAGATGTCAATTCACAGAACAAAGGAGAGAAGTATTTACGCTTCTCTCCATTCCCTTTACTCTTATATTCACCAGTTTTTTCTACTCTCATTCCAGCATCAGCTATCTTTATTGCAAGGAGATCATTTCTTGGCGAAGCTTCTCTAACTTTTGCTTGCACTGATTCTTTTTCTCTTCGTTATTTTCAACCATTGCTTCATACAGCGTAGCTAATTCGTAATCAAGCTCTAATCGAATAACTCCTAGTCTCTTTTGCCCATCATTCTTCTTATACATATTCACCACTTGTTTCATTGATGAAACACCCCTCTCAATAATAATGAATGGTCCTCAAAACGGCTTCAATAAAACTAAATTTTCAGAATTTTTTCGGTTAGAATAGTCTATGTTGAAGCTCAATTTCATGTAACTAAATTGTGTGATTACCTATAAAAAAATGATAGACGTGTTTTTGACAAGCATATGCGAATAAATTGGTGATTATGCCCTTTCTATGGTAAAATCACTACGAAATATGAGATGAATTATCTATTATTGGATATTGGAGGTATTGAATTTGTTTGAAGGATTTTCAGAAGCTGATTTTAACGTATTTACAATAGATGGTTTAGATGAACGAATGGAAGCAATAAAAACACAAATTCGTCCTAAATTCGAAGAGTTAAGCACGCACTTTGCTCCTACACTTTCCTCATTAGTGGGCGATGAAATCTTTGTCCATGTAGCAAAACATGCGCGTAGAACGGTAAATCCACCAAAAGATACATGGGTAGCATTTGCTACTAACAAGCGTGGCTATAAGATGTTACCTCACTTCCAAATTGGTCTTTGGGGCACTCACGTTTTCGTTTGGTTTGCGGTTATTTATGAAGCACCGATTAAATCAGCGTACGGCAAAATACTAGCCGACCAGATAGACCACATTAAAGAGCAAATTCCTCAATCATTCGTTTGGTCAAAAGACCATACAAAACCTGCTGTCGAAAAAATGAGTTCCTTATCTACCACAGAACTTAAGGGATTATTTGAACGATTAGAACATGTTAAAAAAGCAGAGATTTTATGCGGAATTAATGTATCAAAAGAAGAAGCAGTTAAGATGAATGGCCAACAATGGATTGATTTAATTGATGATACATTTAAGACATTAGCTCCTTTATATGAACTTAGTAAAAAAGCGCATGCGTAAAAAGAGATGCTAAGAGATAAATATTTCAGCCACTAATATGAGGCTGGGACATAAG
>NZ_BCVD01000215.1 GCF_001591565.1 Priestia flexa NBRC 15715
TGTCTCAGTCTCATTTTTTCGTATAGTTGCTTTTAATTTGTATACGCTAATAGTTGAACAGTTTCCTTACATACAACTGTCTCAAGATGAAATGAGGAGTGAAAGAACATGAAACGACTATTAGTTATACTTACGGCGATTATGCTGATTGCCATAAGTCGCACACTTGTATTTGCTTCTGAAACAAAAGCGCCTAACGAAGCAGTTCCTGCAAAGAATGCTGATGTTCGCATCGTACATGCTTCTCCAGATGCGCCTGCAGTTGATATCTTCTTAGATACAAAACCCGTTGTTGAAGGTGTTAAATTTAAAGATACTACGGATTTTTTACAAGTACCTGCTGGATCACATGAAGTAGAAGTTTATGCAACTGGTACAAAAGGAACAAAAGAGCCCGTAGTAAAAGCAACGCTTGTTGTAGAAGGTGGAAAGTCTTACACGATTGCTGCTATTAACAAAGTAGATATGTTAGAACTAAAAGCAATCTCCAACAATACGGTAGGAACGTCTGATAAAGCAAAAGTTCGTGTTGCTCACTTTTCACCTGATGCTCCAGCTGTTAACGTTGGACCAAAAGGAGCCGCTCCACTGTTTACAAATTTAGCATTCAAAACAGTATCCGACTACCAGACTCTTGCTCCTGGTGCTTATGATTTAAGCGTAACAACCGAAGATGGCAAAGAAATACTTGGACTTCCAGGTACTAAAGTAGAAAATGGTAAGAATTATACGGTTTTAGCCGTGAATACTGCAAGCCAACTTGAAACAATTATCTTAGAAGATACAAAGTAACGCTTAAAAAACCAGCGCGTTTGCGCTGGCTTTTTCTATTTTATATCTGTTGATTGCAAAGTTTTAGAAGAAACATATGCTTGAATATAAGCCTGTTTTTCTTCCATATATCGCTCATAATTATTCCAGTATGAAGATGCAAGTTTGTTTTTAAGGTCTATATACCCTTCCTGTAGCCTTTCACTTTTCTTAAGTTCATCTTGAAACGCTAAGCAGCCATCCCAAAAGTCTGAGTCAACGGCCGTTACGTACAGATGAGCGTGTTGAATATGAGTTGGTATTGCACAGTAGGAGTCATTTTCCTTTATATATTTTGGATAATGCGACAAAGAAGCCTCATCTTTTAGAGCAATAAATATATTCATTTCTTCTATATAAACATATGGGCCATTTTGCAATATTTCAATAACTGACGTTAAGTCCTCAGAACGTTGAATACCTATTAATACATCGATAATTGGAGAAGCCGACATATTAGGGATAGCTGTACTTCCAATATGCTTAACTTCAATTGAAAAGTCTTTAAGCATTGAGGTTACCTTTTCTTTTTCAAATGCATAAAGAACCGGCCATTTTGTTTCATAATTCACAAGTTCAACCAATGATCTCCACCTCTCTTTAGCTTTCTTTATAATTTACCACTAAATTAATTAAAAATAAATAATTTTCTAATAATTATTTTTATACAATTTCCTCTTTCAAAAATTTTATGAAAATTGACCATTTCATTCTGAGCAATGTGGACTAAATTATTAATAAATACTCCATTTACTTGTTAATATTCCCTTATATATGCTTCTTTTTTTTATGAATTAAAAGTTAACGCTAAAGCACTCTCCCTTTTTATCTTCCATTTGTTTAGGACAAATTCATTATACCGTCACCGTTCGACATGTAGTATGATGGATAATGTAGGTAACTTAAGAGAAATATAGTTTTACCTTGAATTTTTGGTTAAGTTGCCGATATATGCTTTGAAATCCATTTTATTTTTAAGTAAATTTAGTAGAATGCAAGGAGGAAAAGATGAATAATAAACACATGATGTATGCAGTTTGTACAACTGCTGCTCTGAGCTCTTCGGCTCTTTTTTTTAATTTAGAAGCTGAAGCCGCTCAACCAGCGACTGTTAATGCCACATCATTAAACGTGCGGGCAATTCCAAGCACAAGTGGGGCAATCGTTGGCAAGCTGTATAAAGGAAACACAATTAATGTATTAACAGAACAACAAGGATGGGCAAAAATCCAACTTAATGGCAAAGACGCTTGGATATCAAGTGAATACATAGAGAAAAAAACATCACCCACAAATGTTGTTTCAAAACAAGCGACCGTGAACGCTAGCTCTTTAAACGTTCGCT
>NZ_BCVD01000216.1 GCF_001591565.1 Priestia flexa NBRC 15715
ACAGATATTAACTTTCTATTATTATTGGTCATGTGTTATGATTTTATTATGACACATTAGGGGGATAAGAAATGGCATTGGCTGCGATTTATTTACGATTATCAAGGAATGAGGAACAATTAGATATTGAGGAAATTTTAACACATCATCGAAATGCTCTTGTCAAACTTGCAAAGCAACATAACTTGACTTATGACGTTTATCAAGAAATTTCTAGTGGTATCAATACTCAAAGAGCTCAATTAACTCAATTGCTAAATAAATTAGATGAATACGATTATCTTTTGGTTATGGATATTGATCGGATTTCCCGTGACAATGCCTATGCAGAACAAATTAAAACCATGCTAATAGCAAATGACATAAAAATTTTGACACCCCAAGGGGCAATTGATCTTACTCAGGAAAGTAATGAGATGTTATATTCGTTCCAGGCAATGTTGGCAAATTTTGAGTATAAGCAAATCAAAAAACGTCTAAGTCGAGGTCGATTAGCTGCTGCAGAACAAGGTAGATGGACAAACAGTAATAAGGCACCCTTGGGATATGAAAAGGACAAAAATCAAAGATTGGTCATTGTTGAAGAAGAAGCAAAAATAATTAGGTACATATTCCAAAAGACATTAGAAAGAGTTAGTGCGAATGAAATAGCCAAACAATTAGATACGCTAGGTTGGAGAAGTAGAATTGGAAAAGTCTTAACTTCCTCCCATATATCATCATTAAGAAGAAATGTTGTTTACTATGGTGTAGTTCAAGCATGTAGAAGGGTAAACGGTAGAGTTGTTGATGAGGTTTTCGTTGAAAATGCACACGAACCGATCATTGAAAAGCAACAATGGTTAGAGGTGCAAAAAATTCTTGAAGAAAACACAGCAGGAAAATTTTTCAACAAAAAGAAAGCAACACGAAAACTACAAAACCTAATTTATTGTAATTGCTGTGAAAGAAAAAGATATATCCAAATAGATGGAAACGAAACGGATTATATCAAATCTTGTAGTTATAAAATAAGCAATAATACTTGCAGAGATAGGGGACATAAATATCTTCCGGTGGAAGATTATGTGATTAATAAGGTCAAAGAAAAGAAGGTAGACTTTGAAAAGGCAATTCAGAAATTAAAATCTCTTGATACTTCGGATGAAGAAAATAAATTAAAAAATCAAGTCGATTCCTTAGG
Source organism: Priestia flexa NBRC 15715 (assembly GCF_001591565.1). GTDB lineage: Bacteria > Bacillota > Bacilli > Bacillales > Bacillaceae_H > Priestia > Priestia flexa. Next base: position 1,184 of record NZ_BCVD01000216.1, read on the forward strand.
AAAGCAATTAGAAAAATTTGAAAAGAGACAAAAAAATTTAACAATAATGAGAGCAGACGGCGAAATTAGTAAGAGTGATTTTCTTGTAATGAGTGAGGAGAATGAGAGACAAATTAAACAGGTAAAGCAACAGCTGGAATTAGTGGATATTCAAATAAAAAACTTAAAAAACACTGAAAAAGAACAAAGAAGGTTAGAAAAAATTATTGATGTAATAGATAGGATAGAGATGCTTGACCCAGAGGAGTGTAATGCTTTCCTAAAAACGTTCATTAAAAAAATTTGGTTTTCAACAAATGCGATTGCAAATCATAATACTAAAACAGAGGTTCCTGAAGTAACAATTGAAATTGAGTGGCTATAAACAGCATGCTATGTACTTTTTAGTCTAGCATCAGGTTCACCAATAAAGGCGTATGTGAGTGCCATAGTGATTTGTGCGATTATAAAAAATTTCCATGTTCTAAAATATTGATATAACAACATGTAAGCTACAGGTACCATTGAAAAATCAAAGGGAAAGGCCCTAGGAATAATAGGTAGGAATGCAATTGGATAATCCCAAAACCTATATTGTAAGCCAACTACATCTAATAAGGTTGTTGTTATGATAATTATGGTACCAAACAACAAAATTTCTAAAATAATGTCTCGTTTAACGAGTTTAGACCATATAATAATCCAAGGCACAACTAAAAACCAACTAATATCCACCATTCCCAAGTTAAAAATTCATTCTTTAGCCAATTATTTAATTCTAAAAGGTACAGTTTATCCTATAATAAACGTAATTCCTTAAAATTTTCAAATATATTATCTATTGTTATCATCCCTTATC
>NZ_BCVD01000217.1 GCF_001591565.1 Priestia flexa NBRC 15715
AGAAGACCCAAAAGGAACGTTACAAAGCATTGGAGAAGGCGCACAAGCCGTTTGGGATGACCCAAAAGGCGTAGCTAAAACCATCGGTAACGAAATTAAAGACTCCTGGAACGAACAGGTTATAAATGGCGATGCAAAAAGCAGAGGCCACTATTTCTCTTACCTAACCGCTAACGTTGCCATGAGCATAGTCGGCACCAAAGGAGCGGACAAGCTCGCAAAAACGACGAAGTTTGAACAACTCAGCGGTGCCGCCACCAAGAAACTGAATGAAGGTGCCGCAGCCATTCATGTGCGTACGCAGTCAGCTCTGCAGAACTTGGGTCTAAATAAGCTGGATAATCGTTTAGCGTATCCAGGTGTTGGATCTGTGAAGGGGAATGATGGGTATCAGTTTATTGAGCGTGTGGATGGTGGTAATGGAGTTGGGACGAAGGTTAGGGATGAGAGTGGTAAGGGTACGGGTAAGTCTAATTTAACAAATGACATTTATAAAGTAACGTCTAAAGATGTTCAACAAGCAATTCAAGGTTATGAACAAACGGGTAAATTTACAGCACAATTTAAAGGTTTTGAAGTGAAAGCACAACGTTCATTATCAAATATGTCAGATAAACAGTTGATATATTCATTTAAAAAAGGGTATGCACCAAAAGATGGAGTTTATGATACTATTATACTTCACCATCATGAACAAAGAGTTGAGGGACCAATAATTGAGATGCCTAGTAGGTACCATGATTTAGGAAACAAAAGACAGCATCCATTTGGAAATAAAGGTGGAGTTGGCAGTGGAGAAGCCAGGCAGGAATTCAATAAATGGCGTAAAGAATATTGGAAAGCAAGATATGCTAATGAAATGATTAAAAGGGGGATAATTGAATGAAAATAGAATTGTTAAATGCAATTGATGAAGAGCTTGAAATGTGCCCAGAAGCATTTGGAGGGACTGTTAATATTGAGGAAGTAATGCAAGCTGAAGTTGAGCTAAAAGTGAAATTACCTGAGGACTTTAAAATGTTTCTTTTGAAGTATGGTTCAGGAGCAGTTGGTGAAGCGATTGTTTTGGGATTGAGAGAAGCAGAGTTTGTTGCTACACCATCATTTGTAGAGAAATCTCTACAGTTTAGAAATATTCTTCCTGAAGGGTATGAGAATTTTATTGTTATTGGAGTAGACAGTGCAGGGAATCCAGTAGGTTTTAATTCTCCTAATACAGAAATCATTACATTTGATTTTGATTTTGGTGGAAAAGAGATTATAGCAAGCAGTTTTGAAGAGTATTTAGAAAAGGCTCTTAAAGAAGAGATAAATATACATTTTTAATGGATTAGATGGCTACTTAGAAAATTAATGGGACCTTCAATAATTTTGTGTAAATACGAATTTGTTGTTCTTATAGATATTATTCACTAGTTTGTTTTAAACATCATTTGTAGCTCTGCTCGAGCTTGAACAAGATCTGTTGTAAACTGATTCATAGGAAGGCCTTCTTTATTTGAATTGGTTGTGGTGATTTAATTCTAAAAGAAAAGGTCTTCCTTTTTATATTTGTTCATTTATCCAAAATATTTTATTCTCTTTTACTAATTCAAATTATTTAAAATAATTTGAATTATAAGGGGAATGATAGATGAGTAATGTAGCAATTAAAATAAGCTCTGATGGTCCATATCTGACGAAGTATAATTTGCAAGATTAAGTGAAAACAGAATTAATTTTAAAAATAATTAAGCGGGCGCTTAGTAGTGTTAAGGAAGTAAATAAAGCAAAAAAAACTAAAAGAATTAAAATTTAACTAAAAGCACTTGCCTTTTAAAAAGACAACGAGTGCTTTTTTATTTGAATAAATAATCTATGGCTAATCTGTACATTACATATATAAGTTATAGGGTGTTCAAGCTCAAGCGTGTTGG
>NZ_BCVD01000218.1 GCF_001591565.1 Priestia flexa NBRC 15715
GCGCAATGTAACGAACTTGTACTTGGTTTATAAAAGTTCAATTTACTTTTTATGGTATTATGAATAAGAGGTTAGGTTTTAAATGATGAAACAGATTGGCTGGTTTAAGTCTGGTAGTGTACCAAGCTTAAATCAGCCAATTTGTCTTTTACTCGCATATAATTAATAAAATGCTAGTGTTTTAGAATGCTTCGTGCGACAAATGTAGCTATGTGTAAAGAGTGGTTTCTAAATTACACTAAGCGGAGAGCCCATTCTTAATAACTAAATAAGAACTACTAGTCACCATAGGAATTTATATATATGCAATTGATTTTTATAAAAATACATAGTAGAATAAAACAGAAATATTATTCTATCAAAGCTTTATCGGAAGTTTTGAAAAGAAAAAAAGCATAAAAATAAAAATAATCTATTTTATATACAAACCCTGTAGAGTCGTAGTCTATGATGGAGTCATCATTCCTAAAACACTCATTTACATCGGCATGCACATCATTTATCATAAAGACATCAAATGTTTTTAGAATATTTTTAATAATTTGTTAGAAAACAGGAGGATTACTATGTCAAACGATTGGAATCATCTATTTAACAGAATGCCTGAACTTTTAGCACCTACTATGGCAAAAGATCATCCAAATCTACCCGTTATAAAAGAAGAAGGGTGCTACTACTATGGATTAGACGGCAAACAATACCTAGACTTTACATCTGGAATTGCAACAACGAATGTTGGACATCGTCATCCAAAAGTTGTGCAAGCTATTAAAGACGGAGCTGATCAGCTACTTCATGGGCCTTCTGGCGTTATTATGTACGAGTCTATCTTAAGATTAGCTGACGAACTAGGAAAAGTTACGCCTGGTAACCTGGACTGTTTCTTCTTTGGAAACAGCGGTACGGAAGCAATTGAAGGAGCCTTAAAGCTTGCTCGTCACGTAACAAAACGACCTTACGTCGTGTCATTCTTAGGCTGTTTTCATGGACGTTCAATGGGAGCGCTAAGCGTCACAACTTCAAAAAGTAAATACCGTCAGTTTCAGCAGCCTTCTGGTTTAACCTATCAAATTCCATATGCAAACCCAAAAGAATGTCCAGAGAATGTTGATGTGGACGCTTATTTTGAAGACAAGCTTGAAAAAGACTTTAATACCCTGTTCAAACATCAAGTAACGCCAGAAGAAGTAGCAGCTGTTATTTTAGAGCCTGTTCTTGGTGAAGGTGGATATATCATTCCACCAAAAAGCTGGATGAAAAAGCTTCGTGAAATCTGTGACCGTCATGGCATTTTACTCATTTTTGATGAGGTGCAAACAGGTTTTGGACGTACTGGAGAATGGTTTGCTGCACAGACATTTGACGTCGTGCCAGATATTATGGCTATTGCAAAAGGCATCGCTTCAGGCATTCCGTTAAGTGCTACTGTGGCTTCACAAGAGCTTATGAAAAAATGGCCTCTTGGCACGCATAGCACTACGTTTGGCGGTAATCCAATTGGCTGTTCGGCTGCGCTTGCTACACTTGAAGTGCTTCAAGAAGAAAATCTTCTCGAAAATGCAAAAGAAATGGGTGCTTATGCGCTCAAACAATTGGAGCTGTTAAAAGAAAAGCATTCGCTAATTGGAGACATCCGTGGAGTGGGACTTATGATCGGAATTGAGATTGTACATCCTGAAACAGGTGAACCCAATGGGGATGCACTATTTGAAATTCTAGACTTAGCTCTTGAACAAGGCGTTCTCTTCTATTTCTGTGGCAATGCAAGCGAAGTGATTCGTATGGTTCCACCTTTATCCGTAACGAAAGAGCAGATTGATGAAGGTCTTGCTATGCTAGATCAGGCTATTCATTTATATGAGCAAAAAGTTGCTATTAATGTATAGAGACTGAGACA
>NZ_BCVD01000219.1 GCF_001591565.1 Priestia flexa NBRC 15715
CTTATGTCCCAGCCTCTTTTATTAATTAATCCCCTTCATTAATTGCTTAATTTTTGAAGAAGAAAGGAAGATGATGATACCTAGAACAACAGAAATTCCACCTAATAATCCGAAATATGAGGATTGTGAAATCCCCTCATAGAATCGAACGATTTGTGCGTTGATTGCCTGTGCAGCTGCGCTGGCTAAGAACCATACGCTCATCGTTTGTGCGGAGAATGCTTTTGGCGCTAGTTTTGTTGTTGTCGATAATCCAACTGGGGATAAGCAAAGCTCACCAATTACAACTAAGAAGAAGCTTAAAACAAGCCATAATGGACTTGTTAAATGATTCGCATCACCTGTTACTGACGGGATAACCATTACTAGGAATGAAAAACCGGCAAATAACAATCCTAAAGAAAATTTTTGCGGTGTAGACGGTTGGCGATCTCCAAGCGTTACCCACAGCTTAGCAAATACAGGTGCTAATAAAATAATAAATAACGGGTTAAGCGACTGGAACCACCCTACTGGAATTGTAAAACTTCCATAAGTTAACTGCGTTGATGTTTCAGCATAAATGGCTAAGATTGTTGAACCTTGCTCTTGAATTGCCCAGAACATGACAGCAGAAATAAATAATGGAATATAAGCAAGTAATCGAGAGCGTTCAACATCAGTTGTTTTGGAACTACGATACATAACGGTGAAATAAATAATTGGAATAATAACAGCTAAGAAACTAATGAATGCAATAACATTCGTTATAGTTAAGAAGCCTGCTACTCCTGCTACAATTAAAAAGATTACGAGAACAGCAACGATTAAACCAATAATTCCAAACGTTTTTTTACGCTCACCAGGCTTTAACGGATTTGGAACTTCCGTACCTGCTAAACCTAGGTTTTTCTTTTTTGTCATAGAAAAAACAATTAATCCACCTAACATTCCAACTGCTGCGGCACCGAAACCTAAATGGAATCCATAGTTTTCTCCAAGTGTAGATACGATTAATGGAGCGATAAAAGCACCTAAGTTAATTCCCATATAGAAAATACTAAATGCGGCATCGCGTCGGTTGTCGTTCTCTCTATATAAGTCTCCCACAACACTTGAAACGTTTGGCTTTAATAAGCCTGTCCCTAAAATAATAAACAGCATGGCTACTAAAACACCGTTAAATCCGGCTGGAATAGCTAAAACGATATGACCAATCATGATCAACACGCCGCCCCAGAACACTGTTCTTGAGGTTCCTAATATCCTATCAGCAATCCATCCGCCAATAATTCCTGACATATAAACAAGCGCTCCATAAATGGACATAATGGATGCTGCTGTTCCATTATCAATACCTAGTCCACCTTTAGACACTTCCGTGTATAAATACACGATTAGAAGTGCTTTCATTCCATAATAGGAAAAGCGCTCCCAGAACTCAGTGAAAAATAGCGTAAATAATCCTTTTGGATGGCCAAAAAATCCTTTTTGAGGAACACTTTGGACAATTTTCTCTTTATCAAGCGACATATTTTACATCCTTTCTCTCTATCTTTCTCCCTTTTTCCCCTGTTTACTAATTTTTAAAATATCAAAAAATTATGATGATATAAAATTAGAAACAATAAAATTTTATTCTTATAAAATGATTCTGTCAATATAAAAAATGTAAATAAACATATTTTTTATACATCTTTTTTCTTATCCGTGCTTTAAGAACAGCTATATAACCAGCTTATTCTAAATAAAAAATCCTTTATATTTTTTATTTTAATTATTCATCCCCCTGATTTTTTATAATACCAAGCTAATATTTTCTATTTCTTTTTACCCTACTATTCTTTTAAAACTGTGTCTTTTACCCTATATAGTTTTTCGATATAATAAAAGGTATA
>NZ_BCVD01000220.1 GCF_001591565.1 Priestia flexa NBRC 15715
TGTCTCAGTCTCTTTTTACAGCATAATCGCAGCTAATATAATGAGTCCAAGCGTAACGGCGTTAATACTCATTTTAAATTTGTCGCCTTTTTTAATAGCTAAGAACAGTTCAAATGCGATAATAATTGCCAAGATGACTAGCGCAATCCATAGCGGTAAGTTAAAGAAATAAACGCTTAAAATAATGACGGCGTAAATAATGCTTAAAAACATGCTTTTCTTTGCTTCAGTCATAAGAAAGCTCCTTAGTGGTTATGTATAATAGATATTCCTATTAAAAAATTTACCACCTTTAGAGGGATTATTCAAATTTCTAGAAGAATGTTTAGCTTTCTCCGATGCGCTTTGCCCCGTAATATTTAGGTGCCCAATAGCTATCTGCCTTCATATTTGTCACCGTTACGCCTTTTGATGGTGTGACGTGAACAACATAGTCATTGCCGATATAAATAGCCGGGTTTAAAGTAGAGGCTTTAAAAAACACGATGTCACCAGGTTGAAGATTATTTTTCTCAACCGGTGTACCGACGTTCCACTGGCTTGATCCGTAGCGAGGTAAGTCAACGTTTAAAGCTTCTTTATATACGTACTGTACAAATCCACCTGTATCAAAGCCATCAGGAGTTGTCCCACCGCTTAAATAAGGCACTTCTCCGATATATTTCGTAGCGGTGGATACAACGGGGCCTTCTTTCGGTAAAGATAACCCTTCAAAGCGTCGGACTCCCGCAAACTTAGACGTCCAATAGCTGTTTGACACGTAGTCAATCGCGACGTTTTCACTGCGTTTAGCGTGAATAAATTGACCTCCTCCAATGTAAATTCCAACGTGTGAGATACCTTCGCGGTACGTATCTTGGAAGAAAATCACGTCTCCAACCTGCATATCTTCTTTTGCAATTTCAGTTCCTACTTTCCACTGCTGGTCAGTTGAGCGTGGAAGATAAATATCTTTAGCTTGCTCAAATACATACTGAACAAAACTTGAGCAATCAACGCCTTCTTCAATTGAATCACTGCCAAATACGTAAGGTGTGCCAATGAGTTTAAGTGCCTCTGCAACTAACGGATCTTCTTTTGCGATTTCAGGTGAAGACGTAATACGTTTTGCGGTCACAAATTTAGGTGACCAAAACGAGCTGTTTGCAAAATTTTGTTGAATTACTTTTCCTTTAGAAGGGGAAGGGTAAATCATATCGCCATTGCCTACATAAATTCCTACGCTTGTCACGCTTCCATCTTCTTTTGAGCTAAAGAATACTAAATCACCAGGTGCAGTTTCTTCACGAGAAATGGTTTCACCAAGCTGTGATTGCTCTATTAATGTACGTGGAAGTTTAACGTTAATGGCTTGCTTCCAAACATACTGTACGAGGCCTGAACTATCAAACCCTTCTTCAAGGGATTCTCCCCCTGCTGTGTGAGGGGCACCCAGCATTTCTTTCGCTTTTTGCGTAAGTAGTGCCGATGCTGTTTCAGTTGCCTCTACGTGCTCTGGTGATGATGAAAGTGAAGAAAACGGCGTAGCTAAAAGGCCAACGCTAAGTGTTGCAATTAGTAACGGTTTGTATGGTTTCATTTTGACTATCTCCTTATCATTCTAAATATCTATATTTCTTATCGGAAGAGAGTTTAAAAGGATAATAAACTTATCTAATTCTGTGTATAAAATGAGATAAAAGAACTAGTTACCTGAAAAATAAAAAGAAGGTGGGACATAACAAAACAAATTTCCAAAAAGACGAACACGCCCTTTTCTCACTTCTTTACGTTGGCAGAACACGTTCGTTCCATTGCGCTACGGCCACTCGTTTT
>NZ_BCVD01000221.1 GCF_001591565.1 Priestia flexa NBRC 15715
GAGGCTGGGACATAACTAGCCAAAAATAATGAAAAAGGGTTCTCATCATCGCATTTTGATGATGAGAACCCTTTTTTGTTGATCTGTTTGATTGGTCTATGCACATTTTACGCTGGAGGCGATGTACTTTCGTACATTCACCGCCATGAACGCAAACCCTAATTCGTTTTTCACGTTCTCTTTGCCTCTTACGGACATTCGAGTGAAACGCAAATTAGCCTTCAGATATCCAAAAACTGGTTCTACGTCAATCTTACGTTTTCCGTAGATTTTACCCGTTTTTTCTTCTGAAAGCAGCTGTTGAATGCTTTTCTTTTGTTGTTCCCACTTTTCGTTATAATGGATTCTTCGGTTCTTTCCTTCCTTCGCCTTCGTACATTGTGAACGAAAAGGACAACCTGAACAGTCTTCACATTCGTACACATTGAATAACCTTGTAAATCCGTAACGGTCTGTGCGATGCGATTTGTAACGAAACGTCAACTTATTCCCGTTGGGACAAGTAAAGGAATCATCTTCTTCATGATAATCCCAATTCGCTGTCTGAAATGGGTCATTCTTAACGCGTTTTTTCTTCTCTTTTCGATACATACTATATGTGATAAGAGGCGTACGCTTTCTGTTCTGCACATCGAGGTAATTCTCTTCACTTCCATATCCCGCATCTGCGACAATATAGTCTGGGAGTTCGAAGTAGTGATGTTCAATTGCGTCAAGAAACGGACAAAGTGTTCGTGTGTCCGTTGGATTTGAAAAGACATCGTAAGCAAGTGTATATTGACCTTCTGTCGCAATTTGCACATTATACCCCGCCTTCAGTTGGCCATTCTTCATGTAGTCATCCTTCATACGCATAAACGTGGCATCATGATCTGTTTTTGAATAACTATTCCGTTCGTTAAAAATCTCCATGTCTTTTTCATACTTTAACTTACGTTTCACAAAGTCTTGAAATTGCTTATACGCTTTCTTCGGTTCTTTTCTGCTTGATCGCAGTTGTTTTCGTTCATCGGCATCTTCACTTGCTTCAATTTCTTTTGTCAACTCTTCAACCTTTTCTTCTAATTTTTCAGTGATTAGAGATAATTCTTCAACAGAAAGTTCGTCCGAACTTTCTCGTTCGATCTGTGGAATAATTTCTCTTTCTACTAGTTCGTCATACAGCTGGGTTGATTTCTCCAAGAGGCTCGCACTATACTTTTCGATTGATTTGCGCCAGACAAATGTGAACTTATTGGCATTTGCTTCAATCTTCGTTCCATCAATGAAGATTGCTTCATTATCAATCTCGTTCTCTTGAATAAGTTGACATCGAAACTGGACAAAGCACTCACGAAGAAGCACTTGAACTTCTGGGTGAACACGAAATCGATTGATTGTCCGATAGCTCGGTTCGTAACCTTGAGCTAGCCACATCATACGTATACTATCTTTGAGAAGCGCTTCAATTTTTCTTCCTGAAAAAACTGACTGTGTGTAGGCACATAAAATGATTTTCATCATCATGCGTGGATGGTAAGCAGGACACCCCGTTTTCTGTAAGAAGCCGGCAAAGGCTTCATCTGGAATATGTTCAACGAGATGGTGAACGGCGAAGGCAATATCATTTTCTTGTAATTTTATTTCTAAATCTAAAGGCAAAACCACTTGATTCATGTTATAATCTTTAAACATAAGGACCCTTCTTTCCGATAAGATTTTGTATGGTAACTTTATTTTATCAGAAGTGGTCCTTATTTTAATGTAAAAATAAACAAAGCCGGTGAAATTTTACTCGTCGTAAAA
>NZ_BCVD01000222.1 GCF_001591565.1 Priestia flexa NBRC 15715
GCTAATACTCTCGAATGTAGGAGCTGTTACATCAACTCCAGCAAAAGCAAGATTAGGGGCAATCTGAGAGAACACCAAACAAAACAAAATGAAGAACGTAAACCTTTTAGCTTTCATATACGTCTCTCTCTTTCTATTAAACTTAATGAATAATTTTTATTTTTTGGTTCACTTAAAAGCAAAAACGGTTATTGAACATCTGGAACAGCACTTTCTTTTCCTGACAATACATCTTCAAATCAGTTATCACTTCTTCCTTCGCGATAAAACATCTGTACCCAATAATGATCTCCTTCTGTATGCCCAACTCCAATATACGTGAAGCTATTATTCAAAATGTTGGCACGGTGACCAGGACTATTCATCCAACCTTTTACAACTGCTTCTGGACTCGGGTGTCCCCAAGCAATGTTTTCACCAGCTGCTGAATATACAATGCCTGCTTTACTCATCATGTCATAAGGCGTTCCATATGTAGGGCTTGTATGATCAAAATAATGGTTTGTGCTCATATCTTGAGCTTTTTGCTGAGATACTTTCATGAGTGTCGAATCAATCTTTAAAGGTGGTAGACCTGCTTTTTCTCTTTCAATATTCGTTAGTTCCACTACCTTTTCTTCAAAAGAAACTTCTTTTTCTGTTACCTTCACCTTACAATAAGGGCTATAATTGCCAGATGTGTCCTTTACTACGACAGCAATTGTTGTATTAGCAGCTTGAGGTGAGATAGTAATAGAATAATTGCCTGAGCTTGTCGCTCGACCTCGTCCTATAATAGTAGAGCCTACCTTTACATAGACGTATGTATTTTTCTCAGCTTTACCAGTTACCACTTTATCTGTCTCTAGTACCGTATTTACAATAGGGGTAACTACGGGCGTCTTACTCTGAACGTTTACTTTCGCATAAGAGCTATATGTACCATTGTTATTTTTAGTAACTACGCTAATAAGAGTATTTGCCTTTTGTTTAGGAATAGTAATAGAGAAATTCCCTGAGCTTGTCGTTCGACCTCGACTTATAATAGTAGAACCTACCTTCACATAAACAACAGCACTTTTGTCCCCGCTCCCCGTTATTTTTGTATCTTGATCTGTTATTGTATTAACTTTCGGGGCATTAATTGCCGCACTTGCAGCACTCACATGAAATGGTCCTACATACATCACAGGCGTAATAAAAACCAGAATCATGATTATTAAACTACTTCTTTTCACATAAAATCCTCCACAACCTAAAAAATAGAAATATTATCGATTGTATTATACAGCTAACAGGATAATATAACTAGTACTTTTTTCACCTTTATATGTATAGCGGTAGCAAACGAAATTTTTATTTATTCATACTTTAATAGGCCACTTATTCAAGTGGCCTACTTTTCACTCAGATATCAAGCTTTTTTTACCGTTATATACGTATATGGACTGTAGCCACCTTCACCTTTTACTACAATTCCAATACGTGTATTAATAGGTTGTTTTGTAATACGCACACGGTAGATACCATCAGAACCTGTAGTACCTCGACCGATGACTTCTGTTCCCTTTTTCACGTAGACTAAGCTGCCTGCTTCCGCTCTGCCTCGGACAATTGTCGTTTCATCCGTCACTTCCATAACGGTCGGGGCTTTCGGGGCTTCTGCTTTTGCCGTAGCTGTTACGACTGTATACGAATACGGGCTATACCCACCTTCGCCTTTTACC
>NZ_BCVD01000223.1 GCF_001591565.1 Priestia flexa NBRC 15715
CTATAATGGTTGGTGCAGAAGGAGGTTGTACCTCTATTCTTGGATATGCATCCGTATAATGCTGGCTAATTGTCGTACCAGGATAATAGAATTCTAGTATTGTTGTATACGAATTACCTTGAGATGCCATAACGCTTGCGCCATATTGGCTTAAACCAACGCCGTGTCCATAGCCTGCTCCTTTAATCACAATAGAATTGCTATCAGAAGTAATGCTTTTCACATATAAGTTTAGCATTGACGTGCCATTAATTAAGCTTTTAACGCTGCTTGCTTTCTCGCCAATTAAATTCCACGTACTTACTTTTATGTTTCCATTTGAATCAAGTTCATCTTTCACTATGTATTTAACAACTAAATCGCCTCTCGTTGCGCGTTGACCCGTTGTCGGAGCATAGAACTTTACATCTTCAACACTAACAATTTTAATGTCTTTTCCGCTGAACCCGTTCGCGTTCATTTTTTGCTTAATATTGTTTGCCATAATGGAATCAACTTCATTGATAGAATTCCACCACGCATTCGGATCTTTCAAATCTTTGTCTACTAAATTAATTTGCTGCTTATTCACAACCTTCGTCCATTCACGTTGAGGGTCATAAGGATCGGGCTTAGATTCAAGGTACGGAAGCTGCGTACTTCCCCAGTAATTAAGGCTAGACTCAATATAGCCGCCGTTACTAGATGAGAAAACCGTTTGAGCAAGAGCCCCGTTGTATTTCACCGTTTCTCCAAATGTTTCATCAACAGCTTGGCTAGTGCGTTCATTCCAATCATAACCACCGTACACTTGTTTATATTGTGTATCATCAATTGCATTGCTATTTATGTAAGTTAAAGCATAGGTTCGAGCAGCAAGTGCTTGTGCTTTTAACGCGTCCATATGCCAATCTGCGTATGCTTCCTTTGGAACCACACCTTTTAGATAGTCTTCCAGAGGTAGCGTATTAATTGGACGTATATACTTATTACCTTCATTTATAAAGCGCATATCACCTAGATATTTTCTGCCATTAATTGATAGAGTTGCGCTATAGGTAGATGGAGTTACTTTAAATGAATCCGCACTAGCTATTCGCTGATCTTCTTCATATATTCCTACGCCAGTGCTTTCTACTTTTACACTGTAAGTCTTACCACTTTCTAATTCTACGTTACTACCTTCAATTTTATATGTTTTAGAAGGCTGAATGGTAATAAACGATTTGTCTCCAAGATAGTTCACTAATTTAACAGAGATTGTCGGTTCAATACCTTGAGCTTTTGCTTCATGTTCAAATGTTACCCAAGCAAAAATAAAGCTAATTGCTAGGAGTGTTTTAAAAATGCATTTCATCCTTTTGTTTTCACCTTCCTAAGATGTTTTATAAATTAACTGAAATAACGAATATCGTCTACAAACTTTATCGGCTAAAAATAACAGTTTTACAGATGAGAATGCTATTTATCAATTAATCTAGTTAATTTAACGAGAAAATCTAAGCCTTTCCACACTTCTTTTACCAAAAAATTCCACTGTCGTATTATACAGCTAGAAGGGCAAAATAACTAGTTCTTTTACAGTAAATAAGTTCAATAATATGTATTGAGATC
>NZ_BCVD01000225.1 GCF_001591565.1 Priestia flexa NBRC 15715
ATTATTCCTATATAAAATAAAACTCCATGATGGCAGTACCTTCATGGAGTCTCTATTTTCAAACGTATCATTGCTCTTTTTGTCCAACTCAAATATTTTAATTGTATTTTAGTTCACTTGCTTTATGTGCCTATACGTAAAACCCTTTCGTATAACTAGTTTAGGCACTAGAGTGCTCTAAACACGTTACCTTTCCTCTTTGCACAAATGATTGTAATGACCAAATTCAGGAAATACATCCCAGTTTCTTTCAAGGGTATCGCTAGTTTCGCGCTCCTCGACTGAACCGGTCTTTAAATCTCTCTTTTCCATTGCTATATAGCCATCTTCTCGGAAGCCCAAAATCAAGCTACTTACTTCCGTGTCAGTTTCATCATCATATTCCCAATACATGGCTGTTCTTAAAAAAATCTTACCATCACTCATAACTTCAAAATCATAATTTAAATGTTTACGAATCAGGTCATCATAAAACCCCACCGAAACCCATTCATTTGTAACATTTACAATATATTTAGGTTTCTCATCCTCTAATAATACCGCCGTATATGGTTCTTGTTTTTGATGGTATGTGTATGCAGTACGGTCATCAAGTATGTTCCAAGGCTTCTTTTTGATGTCCGACCATTCGTCACAATAATAAATTTTCATAGTCAATTATACACCTTCCCCTTAATATCCCTAATAATAATCCTGTTTTTTGTTGCCTCATCAAGAATTGTTTGCGGAATTGGTTTATTTTGAACAGGTATTTCTAATATTAATTCACCTTTAAGTCGCCCTCCTTTGAGAGCGTTAGGATTAAAAGTACCATTTGATATTTTAGAACCCGAAGAATATTTTTTTGTGATTTCATTTAAGTAACTCTTAGCTGTCTTTTCTTGCACTTCACTAAGTTGAGTGAATTTTCTCGATACTATTTCCTTGTTGGGTGCATATGAGTCAACTACGTACTTTTTGCCCCCTACTTCTTTTGCTTCCAACTCTACCTCATTATAAGGGTAACGAGGACGATTTTCCTTATTAAAATTATTACCTGCTTCCCAACGCTCTTTAAGCCAGTCTGGTACAGATTTCTTTTTAGGTGTAACATCATCCGTACCCTTACCACTCTCATCCTTAACCTTCGTCCCAACCCCATTACCACCATCCACACGCTCAATAAACTGATACCCACCATGCCCCTTCACAGATCCAACACCTGGATACGCTAAACGATTATCCAGCTTATTCAGACCCAAGTTCTGCAGAGCTGACTGCGTACGCACATTAATAGCTGCGGCACCTTCATTGAGTTTCTTCGTGGCGGCACCACTGAGTTGTTCAAGTTTCGTCGTTTTTGCGAGCTTGTCCGCTCCTTTTGTGCCGACTATGCTCATGGCAACGTTAGCGGTTAGGTAAGAGAAGTAGTGACCTCTGCTTTTTGCATCGCCATTTATAACCTGTTCATTCCAAGAGTCTTTTATCTCGTTACCGATGGTTTTAGCTACGCCTTTTGGATCATCCCAAACGG
>NZ_BCVD01000226.1 GCF_001591565.1 Priestia flexa NBRC 15715
GGAAACCTGAGATCCCGCAGCCCAGCGAGGAAGCTCACGTTCCTCCCCGCGGAAAGCGAGTGGCTGTAGCGCAATGGAACGAACGTATTCAGATAACGTAAAGAGGTGAGAAAAGGGATTGTTCGTCTTTTTGAAAACTTGTTTTGTTATGTCCCACTCTCTTTTGGTTTAATTGAATGAATAAAAATGGAGAAATCTTAGGTTTTAAAGAGATACACAGTGGAATAGTAGTGGTAACAATTCGTATGATAAAGGAGATGGAACCGTGTTTGGAATGGATGATATCCCTAAATTTTTGTTTTCGTTTTTACTCATTGTCCCAATTGTATCTCTTATTCATCAGTTAGGACATTCGTTTATGGCTCTATTATTTGGAGGAGAGGTAAACTTTACAATTGGAAAAGGAAGAACGATCTTTCAATGGAAGAAGATTAAATTAAAATCCATTTATTTTTTAGATTCTGTTTGCGTTTATGAAAAATTACGATACGATAATCGTTTTTCTCATGCATGCGTATATGCGGGGGGAGCGTTGGCTAATTTAGCATCTATCTTTATTGTGAATAGTTTGATTGAATCTAGTTTTTTTACGGCAAACCTATTTTTTTATCAGTTTGTTTATTTTTCAGTTTACTATACGGTGTTTTCTTTATTACCTGTTAGGTTTTCAGAGAATGCTTCAAGTGACGGCCAAGCTATCTTTGATGTACTTCGCTATGGAAAAGCATCATGTAATCCTGATTGACGTAAACTTTTTATCTGAATGTCCCTCAAACTTTATTTATAATAAAGTTAAAAAGGGAGTGAGAGTATGCTGTACTTAATTCGTCACGGACAAACTGAATGGAATAAAAAGAGCCTTATTCAAGGGCAGCGCAATATAGGACTTGATGAGCAAGGTATGAAGCAAGCTCAGCAAGTTGCACAATTTTTGAAGAATGAAGGAATTGAAAAATTATATTCAAGCGATTTAACGCGAGCATACGATACGGCTGCAGCAATTGCAGCTGCATCGGGCATTAATGACATTGAAACATGCGAAAGGCTGAGAGAGCGCTCTTTTGGTCAGCTGGAAGGAAAGCCGGTTGCTTCATTAAGAGACTTAGTGCCCAATTATGATACGAACTGGGGAAGCGAAGCTTTATACAATATGGAATCACTAGAAGTCATTCAAGATCGACTCTTAAAACGACTAACAGAAATTATGAAAGAATCAAAAGGGAGAAAGGTAGTCGTTGTCAGCCACGGAGCCATCATCAATACCTTTATCCACTACGTAACAAACGGAGAGCACGGCACAGGAAAAACGGCCCTGCAAAACACGAGCATCACAACCTTTATCTATGAGGACCAAAAGTGGAAGCTTCAAACCTTAAACAACCACAGTCATCTTATTTAAAGAATCTTATGGCTATTTAGATGAATACTAAAAGAGGGTGGGACATAAGTAATTCAGCCAATGATAAACCTGAACGGTTGAGAGTTCAGGTTTTTTC
>NZ_BCVD01000227.1 GCF_001591565.1 Priestia flexa NBRC 15715
AAGGGTTTAAGGAGGGAAAACGAAAAGTCGTTTTTAGTCATTTTTTTTATCTATTTTCACGTACATAAAAGCAAATAATAGAAGCAATACAATACTAATAGGGAAAATAATATAGGAATCTGTCGTTTCACTTACACTAGATTTTAATGTGTAGTTATAAATGATAAATGCAATTCCAACAATAGCTATTAATATTTGATATGTTCTTTTTTTACTAAACATATAAAACAATCCCCTTTAACTTTAAAAAGCTACTCCAAGGATATAAGTTAAGCTTACTTTAGACAACCATTAATAAACGAGTCTATTCCTAGGAGTGCGTATAATGCGTCAAAAGCATCTGGTGTAGCTCTAGCTGTCTTTTTCAATGCTAGTTTCATAGCTGTTGTTTTAGAATACTTAGCTACTCTGCTACCAGGCTTTCTAATTCTTGAATAGTAATCATACGACTGAACAAGCTTGTTAGCAAATTTAGCTGTACCACCGGCAACTTTAATCGCTTTTTTTATTTTTAATACCTTAGCAATTGGAACAGCATTTTGTGCTATAGCAGTAGCGATTCCTTTAGCACATTTCCATGCTGAAAACGCAGCAATAACTGGTACTTCATTAGTAAGTTTTTGTTTTTCTGCTATTAGTGCAGACTGCAACTCTGAATCGTCTGTGTTATCAATCATCCAATCTAATCTCTCGACAGTTTTATCTTCAGTCGCTAATTCATCTGGAAGACTTTCGATTAAAGAAAAACCTTCTTCCATTGTAGCGAGTTCATCATCAGTATATACATCAACATTGTCCATATCTTCTGCATCTAGAAATTCAAGCTCACCATTTGAGGCTTCTTCATCTATGAGTGCAAGTTCTTGATCTAACTCTTCATCTGTTAGATTCTCACTATCTACATTTTCCGCTGCTTGTGTTCCAATCGTTTTAAAATTAAAAACAGATGTAAAAACTAATAATAAACTAGCTACCACTAAAACTCTCTTAAACATAGAAAATACTTTGCTATCCAACCTTGTTACCTCCTAAATTTTACAACTATTACCCTCCGTTTACAATAGTAACATTCCTTTTATGTAAAATAAACCCATAAAAATAGATTTTATTCCCAAATTATAATTAATTTGGCATTTAGTATTTTGGTAGCTTTAATATAAAGTTGAGAGTAGGAGGGGTAAAAGATATTCCAATATAAAAAAGAACAGCCGGGGATGGCTGCTCTCTTCATAAAATGAGGAATAGTAAAATGCGTGGTCGGTTTAACAAGTTTATATACACAAGGAGGATGTGTCGGATAAAACTTGAGGAGGTATGGTACTAACTTAATAAAACCTTTTAATTTATATTAGTCAAACTTAAATTTTTGTTTTATTTTTGTTTTTTGTCTGGCAAAAAACTAGTATAATAGAATTATATGAATGTAGAGGTGTAATATGGAATTTATTAATTAT
>NZ_BCVD01000228.1 GCF_001591565.1 Priestia flexa NBRC 15715
GAACTGCACCCCAATTGTTAGACACAATCTAATAATTGGAGGTGCAGTTTTTTATATGACTAAGTATACAGGTGATATTAAATTAGATATTATTCAAGGCTATGATCCGAAAGTAATTTCTCAAAAAGAATATGCAAAACAAATGGGTATTACTAAAGCACAATTCCAATATTGGTTGAGATTATTTGAAATCCATGGAGAAGAAGGATTAATCAATCCCTATACAAACTGTACTGTTAGCTTTAAACTGGACGTACTAAACTATATGGTTCAATCTGGTGCGTCGTTAATGGATACCGCAGCTCTCTTTAAAATCTCTAGTTATACAATGGTGTATGATTGGCAGAAAAAGATGGAGGCTGGCGGTTTAGAAGCACTTGAACCAAATCAAAAGGGGCGTCCATCCATGAAAGATAAATCTACTAAACAACCAAAAAATGAGCCAGTTAAAGGTTCAGTAGAGGCACTTGAAGCACGTATTAAACAACTAGAAATGGAAAATGAGTATCTAAAAAAGTTGAATGCCTTCGTTCAAAACAAGGAAAAATCACCAAAAAAGACAAAGCGCAAGTAGTCTATGAATTGAGGCACAAATATTCGGTGAAAGCACTCGTAAAGCTCGCAGGGATTCCACGTAGTACTTACTATGACTTAGTAAAACGAATGAATCGCACAGATCCAGATGCCAACTTAAAAACAGAAATAAAGGGAATTTATGAAGAACATGAAGGACGATATGGTTATCGCCGTATTCGAGATGAACTAGCCAATCGTGGGCAAAAAGTTAATCATAAAAAGGTTCAGCGCCTCATGAAAGAACTAGGCTTAAAATGTATCGTACGCATGAAAAAATACAAATCTTATAAGGGGGATGTCGGTAAAATTGCCCCAAATCTTTTAGATCGTAACTTTACGGCAGATGCCCCCTATCAAAAATGGGTAACAGATATTACGGAGTTTAAATTATTTGGTGAAAAACTTTATTTTTCCCCCGTATTAGATTTGTTTGGAAGTGAAGTTATTACATACACATTAGACTCTAGACCAACGTATTCACTTGTTTCAGAAATGGTGGAAAAGGCTTTGGCACATTTACCTGAAGACCACCAGTTATTAATGCACTCAGATCAAGGCTGGCATTATCAGATGAAACAATATCGTAATACGCTTGAAAGAAAAGGAATCATTCAAAGTATGTCTCGCAAAGGAAACTGTTATGACAACTCAGTTATGGAGAATTTTTTCGGAATTATGAAATCCGAATTCCTTTACCTAAAGGAGTTTGATACAGTAGAACAGTTTAAAATAGAATTAGAAAAATACATCGAATACTACAATACAAAGAGAATTAAGGCAAAATTAAAAATGAGTCCGGCACAATACCGAACTCATTTTACCCAAGCTGCCTAATGAAATAACCGTGTCTAACTTTTAGGGGTCACTTCA
>NZ_BCVD01000229.1 GCF_001591565.1 Priestia flexa NBRC 15715
ATTTAACATTTATCTTTTAACGTCTAAATTCAATTAGTTAAACTTTAAATTCTCATAAAAAAACACTAAATATATTCTAAATAGTTTTTTAATATAAAAACTTATAAATTTTCTAATTATTATAAAACCTCTTCTAGAATAATAGAATAAGAATTTTTTGTCAATATATAAAATTCCAAAATATTTAAAAATAAATAAAAATATACAATAAAGTAATATTATAATTGAATTAATTTCATAACTCGCAGCCCTTACGTGCCAAGGGTTTTGAGAACATAAAAAGGGAGTACCTCCCCAAATTTTTGTATAATGTAGTGACCAAACAAACAAAAAACAAGAATGGAGGTTGACTCCCTATGCCTATTATAAGACAAGAAAGTCTGTTTGACATGAAAGATTTATATGAATTAGAACCAACCAAGCGATTTGAGGCGATTTTTTCGACGCTACATATTGAACCGTTGTTATTTGCGGTGTCTAAGAAAACGGTGTATGGTGCGCCGGCTGAACTTAATTATCCAGCCATGATTTATGCCCTTGTTGCGCGTATTGTGGAACGAATTCCAACGATTAAAGATCTTGTTAGACGGTTACGACGTGATTTTATGTTCCATCTCGAGTGTGGATTTCTGTTTTCTGATCGTATCCCTTCAGAGGCTTCCTTTTCTCGGTTTACCCAGAAGCTAAGTGAGTCAAATGCATTAGAAACTGTTCAAGAAGCTTTGCTTCTTCAAGCCATTCAAGAAGATTTTATTCACGATGATGTTGTCTCGATCGATGCCACACATGTTGAGTCTCGTGATCGATCTACTCCACAAGTAAAGAAGTCAAAACCACAGCCGAAAAAGCGTGGCCGGAAACCAAAAAAGGAACAAGTAGCCTATCAAAAAGAAAAACAAAAACAAGAAGAGAAAAAAACGATCTACGAGAAAGCCATTGAACATCAACTAGACATTGATCTTGAAACCTTACGGACAGCTATACCTTTACAGCCAACCTGGGGTATCAAGAAAAATAGTGAAGGAAAAAATACCTTTTGGTTTGGATTTAAAATCCATTTGGCAGTTGGCTCGAAGAGCCAATATATTCTTCAATCCCTCGTATCTTCAGCCAGTTTGAATGATGGAAAAGCCGCCATTCCTCTGTTAAAGGGTGTACAAGAACGGCTTACTTCATTGGGTTCTGGTGCAAAAACTTCAAAATATCTGCAGGTAATCTCCCAAACTTGGACAAACTGATACTAGTATTCTAAAAGAAGGACGTGATCAGTATGGAAAAGAAAAATCTATTCAAATGGAAACAGTATCAACCTAATATTATTTTATTAACCGTAAGATGGTACCTACGGTACAGCCTCAGTTTTCGTGATGTAGTCGAAATGATGGAAGAACGCGGACTATCGATTGCTCATACAACCATTATGCGCTGGGTTCACC
>NZ_BCVD01000230.1 GCF_001591565.1 Priestia flexa NBRC 15715
ATAAAGAATAGGAAATTCACAAGTCGATTATAATGAGAGAGAAGTAAGATAAAAAACCTTTCATACAACATATTTAATGAGTTGCCACAGATTAAATTAAAAAGTAGCATCTACTCTCAGTCATTGAAATAAAATTTGCTACAATAGATATAGGTAACTAAGGGAGTGATTTCATGGATCGCCAGATTGTTCAATCTATTACTGACTTTTTACATACCCACATAGACCCTTCCTTTATCATCGTATTTGGGTCGTTTGCAAAAGGAACAACCCATCAAGAAAGTGATATTGATATTGGTTTTTATGTAAAGCATAAAAAATTAGAGAAATACGAAATTTTTATGTTAGCTCAAGAGTTAGCAACTATATTAAAAAGAGAAGTTGATTTAGTGAATATCGCAGAAGCTTCTACGGTTTTTCAAGCTCAAATTTATATGACTGGAACAGTTATTTATTCAAATGATGATAGGTTGCGTATGAGTGAACAAATGAAAGCCTTAAAAATGTACGCAAAATTAAATGAGGAACGAAAAGATATATTAAAGAAAGTAGATGAAAGTGGGAGTATTTATGAGAAATGATGTTATTTTAAACAAAATTAGTGTAATTGAAAGATGTAACAAGCGTATTCTGGAAGTATACCAACAGGACCCTAAAAACTTACTGGATTATACAAAACAAGACTCCATTATTTTAAATATTCAACGTGCATGTGAAGCTTGTATTGATCTAGCCATGCACATTGTTGCTGAAGAACGTTTAGGCCTACCTCAAACGAGCAGAGAAGCTTTTGATATGTTAGAGTCACAATCTATTATAACAAGTGAAATTTCTTACAGGATGAAAGCAATGGTAGGTTTTCGTAATATTGCAGTGCATGATTATCAAGCAATCAATCAAGACATCTTACAAAAGATCTTAGATAAACATTTAGATGACTTTACTACTTATACAAAGCAAATTCTTAATTATTGATTAAAAAACCTTAAACTTTTTGTTTATTTGATAACGGCTATTTTAGGTGGCACTGGTATACTTTGCTTAGGTTCTGGTGCAAATATTTGAAGAAAATCTAAAAAAGCCACAGATTCCTAGTGACTGTTCGCCTTAAGTAATCAACCCAAACAGTTGATGAATGAACTTCACTTGATTTTGGACAGACTTGTCCCGTAAAACAAGTTGTCCTTTTTTAATCATATGCATCGCTTTTATTCCCGAAAGAATAGATGTAGCTGTACGAAAAGATTTCAACCCTAACATAGAGCGCACTCGTTTTTTAATAAATCGATGATCTTGTTCCACAATGTTATTCAGATATTTTACCTGCCGTATTTGGATGCCTACGGGCATCTTTTTCTCTTTCTTTAACTCTTCAATCGCCATAGGATAGGCTGGGTTCTTGTCTACTGTGATCACACGAGGCTTGG
>NZ_BCVD01000231.1 GCF_001591565.1 Priestia flexa NBRC 15715
ACTAGTGTTGCATAAATGTTGACGCAATTTTCAGTTTAATGTTTTTTCCTGTTTAGAGCCAAAAAAGTAAATACCTTATTAAAGGTGGCTCCATCCATTTGGAAATTATGTACAATTAGACTTGTGCGACGACGACAATTTATTTTTAAGGAACGGTTTTTCCTTTAATCTTTCGTATCCAGATATGTGCCGGTTTCCATAACGAAGCCCTTAAAAAACGGCTAATCTGTAGCGTTTTTCGCTTACTTTTTGTTTCGATTTGCGCAATTACATTTAGGCAAAAAACAATCAGTGCGATAAACACTTGGTTTTGAATGGCCCATTCACTTTGTCCGTAGAACTTTTTAATATTGAGATGTTGTTTGATCCACTTAAAAAATAGCTCAATGGCCCAGCGTGATTTATACATCTCTGAAATTTCTTCGGCACTCAAATCAAAACGATTCGTGATTAAATGGAGTACATTTCCTTT
This sequence comes from Priestia flexa NBRC 15715, assembly GCF_001591565.1. Classification (GTDB taxonomy): domain Bacteria; phylum Bacillota; class Bacilli; order Bacillales; family Bacillaceae_H; genus Priestia; species Priestia flexa. Next base: position 473 of record NZ_BCVD01000231.1, read on the forward strand.
TGAATCTATTACTTTTAGAAGGCGAAAGTAGTTTTCAGCTCGGTTTTGAGTTGTACCAATCAAGACCATTTGATCCGATAAGACAGCTGAATCCTCGGGTAGTTTAAAATTATAAACCTCCCGTATGACTGCGTTTTTTCGTAGCCTTGAAAGAAAAAAGTACCCATCATCTGTCATACGATCAAAGCGTTCGTAGTCAAGATAGCCACGGTCAAACACATACATGCATTTTTTGTCGTCCACCATGATTTCAAGCTGACCACGATCATGTTCATTCGCAGTTGTTATCACAGCCTTTTCTGGATAGGAAGTTCCTTTTTCCATAAATACAAGGCGTAAATGCAACTTTACACCCGCCTTTGTTTTGCGGAACTTTGCCCATTTATGATTGGTCAAATTTAGTGGTAACGTGCTTGAATCAATGATTTTTAACGGCATGACCAGCTTTGTATAGTGTGTTTTAGCATGAGTTTGCCCGACTAAATCAAGGAAAAGCATTTGAAATATATCGGGGTTCATGCCATTTAATCGCCGTGATAGCTGAGAAATACTAATTGAATCAAGGTCGACTCCATTTTGAAGGTGGTCATCGAAAAGGCTATCGCCCAATGCATGTAGACTTTCAATTTCTACTAGCTGTGCAAAAAGTAATAATTTAAGGAATGATTCTGTCGTTAATTTTTTCGTATAGTAATCTAATTTCAATGTTTTCACGTTATCTTCTAATAATTGAAGATTAATTGGTGAAAACCATTGTCCAAATGAAGTTTTTCGTGTAATCTTGTCCATAAGTTTGGTCCTTTGTTAGTGGATTTGGACGGGTTACCACCATCTATTTCCATTATAAAGGACTTTTTGTTTGCCTAAAATAATAAAATTGAAGATTTTGAGTCTTTTTAATAGTTAATTTAAATTAATGCAACACTAGTG
>NZ_BCVD01000232.1 GCF_001591565.1 Priestia flexa NBRC 15715
GTAAGCCCGTAATCAAACAACGCATATAAAACATCAGGCACCTCCGGTACGATAAATGTATCAATCAAAGGAGGTGCCATTATGTCTACAAACAAATTAACCATTGTTCCCGTCAAACTCGATCCTATTCCAGTTGAAATTTCTTCGAATCATTCTCTCCAATACACTGCTGAGCCAAGTTGTGTAATTAAAACCGCTGTGGCTGAAATTTCCTTCTTCAATGGCGTAGATGAGCGCATTATCCAAACCATTATGAAGGAGCTGAAGGGATGAAACAGGATTTTACGAGCGTGCAAAACATCTACATCATCTGCGGCAAGACAGACATGCGTAAAGGTATTGATGGTCTCGCAACGCTCATTCAAGATTCTTTCGAATTGGATCCGTATAGTGATTCTATCTTTCTGTTTTCTGGATGGAGCAAGGGTCGTTATAAATGTTTGTATTTTGATGGAGATGGCTTCGCCATGCTTTATAAACGATTAGATAATGGAAAATTACAATGGCCAAAAGATGAAAATGAGGTACGCAAACTTTCGTAACAAGAGCTTCGTTGGTTATTAGAAGGATTATCTCTGCAACAGCCAAAGGCGATTACAAAATCTACAAAAGGTATCTTTTAATAGCCCTATTTTAAGTGGTATAATCATTCATAACTTAAATTGAACGAAATGTGGTGAATGATTTGGGAGACGCTTCAAATGAAAAAGTGATTCAATTATTGGAAGAACAATTAGCCTACACAAAAGAACAAAATAAAAATTTAACCAAACAAATTGAAGCATTGACTGAACAAATTCGCCAATTAACAAAAGCTTTATACGGTTCTAAATCAGAAAAGTCAAAGTATCAAATACCAGATGGACAAGGCTCATTATTTGAAGACGATCCGTCTTTTAACGAACCTGAGCAGACAGAAGAACAAAGCATCGAAAAGGTTAGTTATACGGTTATTCGTAAAAAGAGAAATAAAAAACGAAATGATTCGTTTCATGAGGATATAGAAATTGAAGAGATTCATCATCACCCAGCCAACTTAGCTTGTGACTGCTGTCGTGGGGAGATGGTAGAGTTCAGTTCAACGTTGATACGTGAAGAGGCGAAATTTATTCCAGCCTCCCTGAAGCGTGTGCAACATTTTGAACATGTGTATGAGTGCAAAACGTGTAAAAACGATGCCATACTAAAAGCTCAAATTAAACGAGGTAAAGCACCGCAAGGTCCAATCCAAAGAAGCATTGCCGGTCCTACTGTTTTGGCAAAGCTTATCTACGATAAGTTTATCCAGTACTTACCTCTTTACCGTCAGGTAAATGAATGGGAGCGCCATGGACTATATACAAATGATAAAAATCTATCCAATTGGGTAATACGTGTGGCAGAGG
>NZ_BCVD01000233.1 GCF_001591565.1 Priestia flexa NBRC 15715
CACTAACGTCGCATAAATATTGACTGAATTTTCTGTTTTATTATTTTTCCGTTTGAGAAGAAAAATGAAGACACGTGAACAGAGGTAGTAATCATCCATTTTTTCACTATAACCTTTGGCGAGGGCGACAGAGACGGTTAAACCTTTACGGGACAGCTCTTCCTGCTATTTTTCGAATCCAAATGTGTGCGGATTTCCACGGTGCTGCTTTTAACAACCGACTAATTTGTAAGTACGTCCGTGAACTGTTTGTACCCAACTGAGCCAGTACGTTTAAACAGTAGACAACCATCGCGATGTACACTTGATTATGGACAGCTTGTTCGCTTTGTCCGTAGAACTTTTTGATGTTCAAGTGTTGTTTCATCCACTTGAAAAACAGCTCGATTGCCCAGCGTGATTTGTACAGTTCAGCGAGTTCATCCGCATTTAAGTCGAAACGATTCGTGATGAGGTGCAGCTCATTCCCTTTTGAATCCATCACTTTCAGTAGTCGAAACTCATTACCAGCCCGACTTTGTGCTGTGCCCAAAGAAATCATTTCATCTGATAAAACAGTTGAATTTTTTGGAAGGTGAAATTTCTCGATTTGATGTGTAACGGCGTTTTTTCGTAAGCGTGAGACAAAGAAATACCCGTCGTCTGTCATACGGTCAAATTGCTTGTAATCCAAGTAACCACGGTCAAAAACATACATGCACTCTTTGTCGTCAACAAGTACTTCTAGCTGACCTCGATCATGTTCAATCGCATTCGTTAACACCGCTTTATCCGGGTATGAACAGCCCTTTTCTAAGTAAACAAGACGTAAATGGAGCTTAATGCCTGATTTTGTTTTGCGGAATTCAGCCCATTTATGATTGTTCAGGTTCAATGGTAACGTACTTGAGTCGATGATTTTCAGTGGTGTTGTCATTTTCCGTCGCTTTTCAAAATGCGTTTTCTTATGAATTTGCGCGACTAAATCTAGAAACACCTGCTGGAACACCTCTGTCGGCACTTGATTTAGCCGGCGTCCCAGTTGCGAAAAGCTAATTGATTCTAGTTCGGTTGCTTTTTGTAGGTCATCCGAGAATAACGTATCACTAACCGCACGTAGACTTTCGGTTTCGTTGAGTTGTGCGAATACGAGTAATTTCAAGAATGAAGCAATGTACAGCTTCTTTGTATAGTAATTTAATTGATAGGCTTCCACAAGTTCCTCTAGTTTTGTGGAGGAAATCGGTGAAAGCCATTGTTCAAATGATGTTTTTCGTGTAAACTTATCCATGTGTATGTCCTTTATTTTGGATTTGGATGGTTTACTACCACCCAACCATTATAAAGGATTTTTTTGTGCATGAATAATATTGCAGAAAATTCAGATTTATAAAGGGCTTT
>NZ_BCVD01000234.1 GCF_001591565.1 Priestia flexa NBRC 15715
ACTCAAAATCTTCAATAATCTCGTTTTGCGTAAAGAAAAAGTCCTTTATAATGGATAAAGTCAGGTGGTCACCCGTCCAAATCCATTAAAAAGGACCCACGTATGAACAAGATTACACCAAAAACTTCATTTGGACAATGGTTTTCACCCATCAATCTTCAATTATTTGAAGAAAACGTGAAAACGATGAAATTAGATTACTATACGAAAAAATTAACGACGGAATCGTTCTTTAAATTACTCCTTTTTGCACAGCTGCAAGAAATTGAAAGTCTGCACGCACTTACAGATTGTCTTTTCGACGAACAGCTTCAAAAAGGGATCGACCTTGATTCCATCAGTATTTCTCAGCTGTCACGCCGGTTAAATGGCATGAATCCAGATCTCTTTCAACGGCTTTTCCTGGATTTAGTGACACAAATTCATGCCAAAACGCACTACACGAAACTCGTGATGCCGTTAAAAATCCTTGATTCAAGTACATTACCACTCAATTTGACCAATCATAGATGGGCAACGTTCCGCAAAACAAAAGCAGGTGTGAAATTACATCTACGTCTTGTCTTTATGGAAAAAGGGACATCGTATCCTGAAAAAGCCGTTGTGACAACGGCAAAAGAACATGATCGCGGTCAACTTGAAGTCATGATCGATGACAAAGAATGCATGTACGTGTTTGAGCGTGGCTACCTCGATTACGAGCGATTTGACCGCATGACAGATGATGGCTACTTTTTTCTTTCAAGGCTGCGGAAAAACGCCGTCATACGGGAAGTTTACGACTTCAAACTGCCAAACGATACGACCGTTTTATCAGATCAAATGGTGTTGATTGGCACGACGCAAAATCGAGCAGAAAATTATTTCCGTCTACTAAAAGTCATGGATTCAAAAGGAAATGAGCTCCATTTAATCACGAATCGCTTTGATTTGAGTGCCGAAGAAATGTCTGAGATGTACAAATCGCGCTGGGCAATTGAGTTGTTTTTCAAATGGATTAAACAGCATCTCCGCATCAAAAAGTTTTACGGACAAAGTGAATGGGCGATTCACAACCAAGTGTTGATCGCACTTATCGTCTTTTGTCTGCATGTACTCGTGCAGCTCGAAACAAAAAGTAAGCGAAAACTCCTGCAAATTAGCCGTTATTTAAGGGCTGCTTTGTGGAAGCCAGCACATATCTGGCTTCGAAAAATTAAAGGGGAAGCTGTCCCTTAATGAGCAAATGATCGTTGTCTCTTTTGTCTACTTGTAAATAAAAACCAAATAGATGGAGCCACCTTTGTTTGGATATTCACTTTTTTGGCTCTTCATTAGGAAAGATATAAAACTGAAAATTCAAATAAAATTTATGCAACACTAGTG
>NZ_BCVD01000235.1 GCF_001591565.1 Priestia flexa NBRC 15715
AGGGAAATATAGTACCGAAGTTCTTGATTCCACACTGCCAAGAAAAGCCTCTAGCGAGGCGGGAGGTGCCCGTACCGCAAACCGACACAGGTAGGCGAGGAGAGAATCCTAAGGTGATCGAGAGAACTCTCGTTAAGGAACTCGGCAAAATGACCCCGTAACTTCGGGAGAAGGGGTGCTCTGGTAGGGTGTATAGCCCGAGAGAGCCGCAGTGAATAGGCCCAGGCGACTGTTTAGCAAAAACACAGGTCTCTGCGAAGCCGCAAGGCGAAGTATAGGGGCTGACGCCTGCCCGGTGCTGGAAGGTTAAGAGGAGGGGTTATCCTTTGGGAGAAGCTCTGAATCGAAGCCCCAGTAAACGGCGGCCGTAACTATAACGGTCCTAAGGTAGCGAAATTCCTTGTCGGGTAAGTTCCGACCCGCACGAAAGGCGTAACGATCTGGGCACTGTCTCAACGAGAGACTCGGTGAAATTATAGTACCTGTGAAGATGCAGGTTACCCGCGACAGGACGGAAAGACCCCGTGGAGCTTTACTGTAGCCTGATATTGAATTTTGGTACAGCTTGTACAGGATAGGTAGGAGCCTGAGAAGCCGGAGCGCTAGCTTCGGTGGAGGCGTCGGTGGGATACTACCCTGGTTGTATTGAAATTCTAACCCGCAGCCCTGATCGGGCTGGGAGACAGTGTCAGGTGGGCAGTTTGACTGGGGCGGTCGCCTCCTAAAGAGTAACGGAGGCGCCCAAAGGTTCCCTCAGAATGGTTGGAAATCATTCGTAGAGTGTAAAGGCACAAGGGAGCTTGACTGCGAGACCTACAAGTCGAGCAGGGACGAAAGTCGGGCTTAGTGATCCGGTGGTTCCGCATGGAAGGGCCATCGCTCAACGGATAAAAGCTACCCCGGGGATAACAGGCTTATCTCCCCCAAGAGTCCACATCGACGGGGAGGTTTGGCACCTCGATGTCGGCTCATCGCATCCTGGGGCTGTAGTCGGTCCCAAGGGTTGGGCTGTTCGCCCATTAAAGCGGTACGCGAGCTGGGTTCAGAACGTCGTGAGACAGTTCGGTCCCTATCCGTCGTGGGCGTAGGAAATTTGAGAGGAGCTGTCCTTAGTACGAGAGGACCGGGATGGACACACCGCTGGTGTACCAGTTGTCTTGCCAAAGGCATCGCTGGGTAGCTATGTGTGGACGGGATAAGTGCTGAAAGCATCTAAGCATGAAGCCCCCCTCAAGATGAGATTTCCCATAGCGCAAGCTAGTAAGATCCCTGAAAGATGATCAGGTTGATAGGTCAGAGGTGGAAGCACGGCGACGTGTGTAGCTGACTGATACTAATCGATCGAGGACTTAACCAAA
>NZ_BCVD01000236.1 GCF_001591565.1 Priestia flexa NBRC 15715
CGCTTTATAAAAATCTAAATTTTCAGTAATTTTATCTTTGCATAAAAAAGCCTTTATAATGGTTGGGAGGTACTAAACCATCCAAATCCAAAATAAAGGACAATAAGCATGGATAAGTTTACACGAAAAACATCATTTGAACAATGGTTTTCACCGATTTTCTCCACAAAACTCGAGGAATTGGTTGAAAGCTATCAATTAAATTCCTATACAAAGAAGCTACACATTGCGTCATTCTTGAAATTGTTCGTATTCGCTCAGCTCAATGAAACCGAGAGTCTGCGTGCAGTCAGTGAGACATTATTTTCTGACGACCTTCAAAAAGCGACGCATTTAGAAGCGATTAGCTTTTCGCAGCTCGGACGCCGATTAAATCAAGTGCCGACTGAAGTGTTCCAACAGGTATTTTTGGATTTAGTTGCCCAAATTCACGAGAAATCACATTATGAGCAGCGCCGAGAAACGACAACACCACTGAAAATTATCGACTCGAGTACGTTGCCATTGAACTTGAAAAACCATAAGTGGGCTGAATTCCGTAAAACAAAGTCGGGCATCAAGCTTCATTTACGTCTTGTTTACGCAGAAAAAGGCTGTTCCTATCCAGATAAAGCGGTGCTGACAAACGCGAAAGAACATGATCGTGGTCAGCTGGAAGTACTCGTTGACGACAAAGAATGCATGTACGTCTTTGACCGGGGTTACTTGGATTATGAACGATTTGACCGCATGACAGACGATGGGTATGTCTTTGTGTCACGCTTACGAAAAAACGCTGTCATTCGTGTAATCGAGCCATTTAAACTGCCTGAAGACTCGCTTGTGTTTTCAGATGAAATGGTTTTGATTGGTACACCACAAAACCGTGCAGAAAACGCTTTTCGCCTCATCAAAGTGCTCGATTCAAAAGGAAACGAACTGCATCTGATCACGAATCGATTTGATTTAAGCGCTGACGAAATCGCTGAGTTATATAAGTCGCGCTGGGCAATCGAGCTATTTTTTAAATGGCTGAAGCAGCACTTGACTATTAAAAAGTTCTACGCACAAAGCGAACAAGGCGTGCATAATCAGGTGTACATCGCGATGATTGTCTATTGCCTGCATGTACTGGCACAACTGAACACGAATAGTTCGAGAACGTACTTACAAATTAGTCGTTTACTGAAGGCAGCTCCATGGAAATCCGCTCACTTATGGCTACGAAAAATCGCAGGAAAAGCGGTCCCATAAAGGGTTTCCCGCCTCTGTCACACTCGTCAACAGTTATAGTAAAAAAATGGATGTTTACTACCTCTGTTCAAGAGTATTCGTTTTTCTTTATAAAAGGAAAAATAAGAAAACAGAAAATTC
>NZ_BCVD01000237.1 GCF_001591565.1 Priestia flexa NBRC 15715
TTATTATTGTGAAGACAATGGACGTCCTTCCATTCATCCCATTACGCTATTCAAAATGATGTTTATTGGCTACTTTTATGGCGTTCGTTCCGAACGTCAACTTGCCAAAGAAATTCAAACGAATGTGGCGTATCGATGGTTCTTAGGCTTATCGTTAACGGATGCCGTTCCTCACCATTCGACGATTAGTTTTAATCGCCGAACACGCTTTTTAGATACGACGATTTTTGAAGACATTTTTGATGAAATTGTTCGCCAGGCGATAGAACATCGCATGGTTGGTGGACGTGCTTTAATGACAGACTCGACTCATATCAAAGCGAACGCAAATAAACATAAATATGAAAAACAACCAAAGAAGTCCCGCCGACAAGCGTATATGGAAGAGTTAGAAGCAGCCGTCAACGAAGATCGTCTTGAAAACGGAAAAAAGAACTAAGTCCTCGAAAGGAAGGCGTTGCCTTACAAAAACAAACCCGCATCAGTACAACGGATCCCGATAGTGGTTTTATGATGAGAGATGGAAAGCCAGATGGCTTTCATTATTTAGATCATCGAACGGTGGATGTCAAACATAATATTATTACAGACACCTGTATTACAGCTGGCAATGTGGCTGACTCTGTTCCTTATCTTGACCGCCTTGACATACAAATAAAAAAGTTTCGCTTTTCTGTTGAAGCTGTTGCATTAGATGCCGGGTATTTTACAAGCCATATTTGTAAACGCCTTTCTGAAAAAGGGATTTTTATGGTGATGGGCTATCGGCGTTTTGGATCGTCAAACAAAGACGTGCCAAAACGTCTGTTTCACTACGTACAGGAAAAAGATGTATTCGCTTGTCCAATGGGGTGCATTTTATCGTATGCGACTACCAGTCGCACAGGAGATCGTACATACAAATCAAATCCAAGTGATTGTGCCGTTTGTCCAATGAGAAACGGTTGTTTTTCCGCTTCCCAAAAACAACGCGTGGTGACACGTCACATTTGGGAGAGATTCAAAGAACAAGCGCGTCTAAATAAGCGCACAAAAGCAGGTAAACAACTTTATCGTATGCGTTGCACGACGATTGAGCGTAGCTTTGCCGACGCAAAAGAGCTAAATGGGTATCGATATGCCCGGTATCGAGGGCTGAAGTCTGTCCAGATGCAGGCGTATCTGACGGCAGCTTGTCAAAACATGAAAAAAATCGCCCATTACCTGACCAAAACAGGTCAGGTAATGGGCGATTTTTATGGAAAACGACGATTTATTTGTGAAATGTTTACTTGTTTCACTATAAAAAATGAAAAGAGCCTCAGATTGACGAGAACCTTACAGGTTTCTCGTCAATCTG
>NZ_BCVD01000238.1 GCF_001591565.1 Priestia flexa NBRC 15715
TGTCTCAGTCTCTTTTTGTTATGCCTTAGAAATATGTAAGTTAATCCAATTTATATCATTTTTCACAAGTAAAATGTTGTTAACCAAAAGAAAAAGGCAATCGTATATACTACGACTGCCTTTTTCTTTATTTTGTAGGAGCTGGTTTAGTATCTGATTTACTTTTTAGGAACGTCATTCTCTTTTTTAAATAATAACCTTGTCCAATACCAAATAAGTTACCAATTACCCAATATAGAGCTAAAGCTGACGGAAGTGTAAAACCAGCTACTAATACGAAGATTGGCATAATGTTCATCATCATCTTCATTGGAGGCTGAATTTCATCCGTCATACTTACACGAATTTGTAAGAATGTTGTAATAGCTGCAACAATTGGTAAAATAAAGTATGAATCTGGAGCACCTAAGCTTACCCATAAAAATGAATGTTCCGCAATTTCTCCCGTACGTGCAATGGCGTTATAAAACGCAAAAATAATTGGCATTTGAATTAAAATAGGTAAACATCCACCTAGTGGGTTAATTTGATGTTTTTGATACAAAGCCATCATTTCTTTTTGAAGCTTTTGCTGCGTTTCAGGATCTTTTTTACCTGCATATTTCTTTTGTATAGCTTCCATTTCCGGGCGTAATGCTTGCATAGCCATCGTGCTTTTTTGCTGTTTTAAAATAAGCGGTAATAAGACTAGACGAATAATAATCGTGACAGCAATAATTGATAAACCATAACTACCACCAAGGAATTCTGCTACCTTTGTCAAAGCAAGAGACAGTGGATATACAAAGTAGTGATCCCAAAATCCACCGCTTGTAGACGTAACAGGATTTTGTGTACTACACCCTGCTAATGCAATTAATACCATTCCTAAAACTGCTACTAATTTATAATGTCGTTTCATTTTCTTTCCTCCTAATTGTTTAAATGATTACATTAAGCAAAAATAAGAAGGAAAGGGTCTTCTTCATCCGTGTTTTTTTCTTTTACCGGTGTTTTTCTATATACATGAATAAGCGTCTTCAAACGCTTCCATGCCGTAAATACTGCTACGCTAGTTTGAATACAAGTCGATTCTCTTAGCTCCTCTGTGCGTACCGCTACATACCTCGATTCCCGAAGCATATAATAGCAGACTACATAAGCCATAAGGGCAGTTAAGTACGGAACATATAGAAACAAATCATGATAAAAATCCATATGTTTACTCTCTTTCTAAACTGTAGTTAATGAATCTACTAGTAGTGTAGCATTTACAATGTGCTGACACAATACGTACGTCTTTATCTTCTACGGTTTATTTGTGAAAAAGTTTCATCAAGGCTTATATTTTATAG
>NZ_BCVD01000239.1 GCF_001591565.1 Priestia flexa NBRC 15715
TGTTTTTGAGACAGGAATCAAAACACCTTTTAAACAACCCGTTTTCTGTATTGTACAGGAGACTGGTTGTTTAATTTTGTTTGAATACGGGCATGGTTATAATACGTAATATAGCTTTTGACGGTTTGCTCTATGATGGTAGTCGTAGTGTATGTCAACTCGTCAAGGTAGAACGTTTCAGACTTTAGTGAGGAATGAAACGATTCAATTGAGGCATTATCTGCAGGCGTCCCTTTTCGGGACATACTCATGATAATGCCTTTCTCTTTAATTGTTTGTTGATAAGCATACGATGTGTACACAGAGCCTTGATCACTATGCAACGTGCACCCTTCCGGTAGAGAAGGGAGTTGGTTAAGCGTGTCTAAAACAAACGCGACATTTTGACAATCACCAATGGAATACGCAATAATTTCTCCGTTAAATAAATCTTGAATACTTGAAAGATACAATGGTTTCGGCCCAAAAGGCAAGTACGTAATATCGGTCACAAGCTTTTGAAGAGGGCGTTCAGCTCGAAAGTCACGATTTAATATATTCTCTGCAACCTGATAAGGTTGCCCTGTTCGCTGCCGTTTCTTCCGTTTAACGCGACATTGCCAACCGTATTTCTGCATGGTACGCTGCACAAACTTGTGGTTAATCTTCATGGTTCGCTTGAGTACAGCTGTGATCTTCCGATAGCCATATCGAAACTTGTGTGCACGACATTGTTCACCCACTTGCTGTTCCATCCATTTCTTTCGTGTATCCTGTTGACTATGCTGCTTCCAACGGTAGTAAGTGGACCGAGGAATACCAAGATGGAAACAGATTTGATAAATAGGGATTTGTTCTTTTAACTCTTCCACTAGGTTCACTGCGATTTCTGGTACCACTTCCTTTCCAATTCCTTGTACTTTTTTAAAATCTCGATTTGTTGCTTTAATTGTCGGTTCTCAGTCTTTAACTTAGCTGTCTCGTTTTCAAAATCAGGACCTTTTCCATAGGCATATTGCTTGCCTACTGGCTGTTCCAACCGGTGTACATCCCCATTTTGATACCACTTCATCCATGTTTTTAATTGGGTAGGATTCCGAATGTTTAGTTGTGATAAGACTTCTTTTACAGGTACACCGGCTAACCTCATTTCAATCGCTTTTAACTTTATTTCGACTGGATAACTGACTCTTGTTCCCATAGAAAAAACACCTCCAAGTGATTGTTAGGTACTACATACCCAGTTTTCAACTTAAAGGTGTTTTTTATTTGTCTCACTTTAT
>NZ_BCVD01000240.1 GCF_001591565.1 Priestia flexa NBRC 15715
AAAAAAGCATGAATGTTTTCATTCATGCTTTTTTGTTTGGAGAACGAATAAGCTGTTCTTTGTTAATGGTTCCAGGAGGTTGTTCAAGCCATTGATTTTTAATCATAATATCTGCTCCAGCTTTTGCATAGCGTCCAATTTCAAACGACATTCTTTCGTAATTTAAAGCAAGGTCGCTTCGCTGGCTAGCTGCAGCTGCCGTTGCGTAATTACCTATACCTGTAGCGCTCAGTAAGCTCATGTGAAACATCATCAGCTTTTCAGAGAACACTGGAGTTGTTGAATCCGTGATGTAAAGATCTGAGCTCATTGGTGCGGCGATATGATCGTTTAAAAGCGTATCAGCAAATAGCTTAATATGCTTTTGGGAGATTTCATTTCCTCTCATCATAAACTGCTTTACCTCTTTGGACGTAGCCGTTTGAGCAAAGCTTAAGCAAATCTTATAGCCAATTAAGTTCGTTTGGATATTTAAAAACAAATGTGAAATCTCAACCGCATTTACGGGACGGTTTTTGCTGAACAAGTGAAAGCCGCTTATGTACTCCTTACTATCAATGTAATCGACTTCACTTGGAACGCAAATGTAAGGTGGGCGTGTGAGAATTCCCATTTCAAGCGCCAGCTTTGTCGTTTTTTCATAAAAAGAGGCCGTTTTATGCAAAGCGGTTGAAAAATAGTCAATTAAGTCATATCGAGCGCTCATAGCTAATGAGCCGCTGTAGCCAACCATTCCAGCTTTTGACATGTGATTGAGATAGCTAAGACAAAACGTATCCGTATATAAACGGGGAGCGTTCACATTTACGTCTTGCTTCCCAAATCCATTTGGAATTGCAAACTTTTCTTGTTGAAATAACTTCTGCAAACTGCTTACATGCTCAGAGGACATCGTTAAAGCCTCTTTTACAAGCGCGTGAATATCTTTATCTTCAATATGAGTTAACATATAAGCTAAAATACATGTTGCCATGCTGTCATTCATATAAGCTGTCCATAGAGATGCAATTTCAGCTGATGTTAAATTGGGTAAGTGTTTTTCCATTCCTATTCCTCCAGTATCATTAGTTTTTCTCAAAGAGCAGAAGATTATGAGAAGTACTTCATCAGAATATGCTCTGCAAGAAAATGTTGACTTTATGAACGGTATGGGAAGATAGGTGTTTTTAGCATGATGAACCAGGTGCGTTTTGCATTTATGTAAATGGAGGAGTTT
>NZ_BCVD01000241.1 GCF_001591565.1 Priestia flexa NBRC 15715
AGTAAAGCAATATCCAATATCGTACACAGTTAAGATTTCTAAAAAGAAAACAAAAACACCTGATTCCTAATAAGGCAATCAAGTGCTTATAGTTAATTCTGTAACATACTCCCGAATATTACTGAACTGGTCCCATAAATTCAGTAATAATAAGAATATGTTCCTTCAGTTTGACTTTTTTTAGATTCTCTACTTTTTCTGCTCCACCTAAACCTAATAGCGGTGTATAGCCGAAGCACTCATCATAATCCAACTCACTATATTGTTTAAGGGCTTCGGGGTAAGGTTGCCAAGACAAATCCTCATCTCTAAATTCCAAATCATTAATATTTTGAAAGAAAAATTCAAATGTAAACATAATTGTCTTTACCACACCATACCTGTAATTAAGTAGTCTAACATATCCATCTGACCAAATAACTAGGTCACCCATACCTGTAGCAAACAACACAACTGAATCCTTGTATCTTTGACTACTCTCTCCCAAAATCTCTTTAAATTCCTCTGGATTTACACTTTTAAAATACCCTTGCATAAATGTACCAAATCCATAATTACTCCATAAATCTATAATTTCGTTTGGTACCAGTTGCATATATTTTTCAATGATTTCACTCGGAACTTTTTTATGCAATTTAAAATCTTTTAAGTATTTTTCCATTTATACTCCTCCCACTAATGTGTTAATTTCACATTCAAATAAGTATTTTTTAGTTGTTCTGATGTCATACTTTTTGCTAATTCCTTGATTTGTTCATCAACAATATCAATCCTATATCGCCATTGACTACCTATTGATGAATTTATTCTCTTATCTCCCAAACCTCCTATTACTTCTGCCTTTCCTCCTGCTATCTGGTCTGGGTTGTGAAGTGCAGCTTGAGTATCTAACCACTCCTTAGCTTGTTTCTTAGCTTTCGATAACGTTAATCCTTCTCTTTGTAGTTCATTTATCTTTTGTACATAAGCTTCTTCCCTAGCAGCTTGTTGTGCAGCGTTACCTTCAATTGCACGCCCTTGTTCAATATACTTCTCACGATTTTTTAAATACTCATCAACTGTTAGTTCATTCATACCTTTTTCTTGGTCTTTCAATTGTCTTGCAAACTCTTCGGAGTCATGTTTATCATTTCTTTTAAAATTAACTTCAACTTCTTTTATTCTTGGTACATCATCTAAATGCTTTACATTACCCGTACCCTT
>NZ_BCVD01000242.1 GCF_001591565.1 Priestia flexa NBRC 15715
TCTTGTCTGCACAACGCGTTGAGTAAATAATTTCCAACCCTCCCCAACCTTTATCAGGATGAATATAGGCTCCATAACCATATGTACCAAACTCCTTCGTCTTAAACGGCGCTACATACGTCACTTTTCCTTTTCCATCAATTTGGTTAAACGTCATGTCTTCACCTACATTATTCGTTAAAAACCTTTTGGCGTATTCAATGTCCTTTTCATCATTTGATAGTAGTGTCGTATACCTAACGCTAAGCTCGGCTCCTGCTTTGTCATCATACATAATACCTGCTAAAAATGACTCACTGCTCTCGTCTTTTCGCGTATAACCAACCCCATCAATTCCTCCACCAGTTGGAAACAACATTTCATACACACCGGTTTTGGATTCAAGTGTGTAATATCCTTTTTCCGTTTCTTTTGTCGATTTAATCATTTCTCGTGTAAATTCATCTTGAAGGGCTCTAGTATTTGGCAATTCTTCTGTCGCCACTTCGCTTGGCTTTTGGTCTAGGGACTTTGTTTTCTTTGATTGTTCGTCACTCATTTGACAGCCGCCTACGACAAGACTACTGAGAAGTACGAGTATGATTCGTTTTCGTTTTATGAGCATTTGGTGCCTCCTGATTTTATGTTTGTGTAATAACGTGTAACACTTATTTTTTAACCTCATTTTTGTTTAAGAATTCAACCGAGGAAATTAACTTATATGCACGCTTTTTAAACTCTTCCTCTTCAGGACCACATGACTTAGGATCATCCATACAACTTCCAGTATAAATAATCTCTAATCCCCCCCAGCCTTCCTTAGGATGGATGTAGGCACCGTAACCATATAAAACACCATTTTTCTTCGTAAATGGAGCTACGTACGTCACTTTTTCTTTGCCATCAATTCGGTCAAACTTCATCTCTTCACCTATGTTATTTGTTAAGAACTCTTTAGCGTATTCAATTCCCGTTTCATCATTGAGTAGATTTTTTGTATACTGAATGCTAAGTTGCGCTTCCGCTTTATCATCATACAGAAGACCTACCAGAAAAGATTCACCATTGTCACCATCTCGTGTATAACCAATCCCATCGATCTCTCCACCAGTTGGAAACAACATTTCATATACACCCGTTTTGGATTCAAGCGTGTAGTATCCTTTTTCGGTTTCTTTTGTCGACTTGATCATATCTCGT
>NZ_BCVD01000243.1 GCF_001591565.1 Priestia flexa NBRC 15715
AAAAAAAAAAAAAAAAACGAGCATTTTCGCTCGTTTTTAACTATTTAGAAGGTGTACTTTTTCGGAAGATTGCTTTACTTTGTACATAGACAGTTTTCGCTATTGTTCTGTTTTTCGTTAATCTTTCCGTTAAAAGGTCTAGAGCTGTTTCACAAATTGTTGAAATATCAATATGGAATGTCGTTAAAGGTGGGGAAACATACTTCGTCACACTAATATTATTAATACTAAAGAACGCAACTCTCTCAGGAATTGGAATCAACTTTTCATTGAATGCCTGTAGAGCTCCGATTGCTAGAGGATCCGTTGCAACACAAAATGCTTCAGGAAGATCATTTCCCATTTTTTCTATTGCTTGTAACGCGATATTAAAACCATTTTTAACCGTACTTACAGGAACGATTAATACATCGTCTTCTCTTAATTTATTTCTTTCCCTCTGATAGTTTCTGAATGCTGTTTCCCTCAGTTCCGCAATGGGTTCATTTGTTTCTACATCATAATCCTTAGCTCCAATAAAGCCAATTCGTTCATAGCCACACCCTTCAAAAAATTGAATCATCGACTCTATCATAAAATTCAAATCAGATAGAACGTAATCAAAATTCCGAGGGTCTCTTCTTGTATTTAAAAACACTCCATGAGGTGTTATTTCTTCTAAATATTTGATTTCTCGATCAGTTAATTTCCCAATCGCAATAAAAGCAGTTATATTCTTATCGATTTTTTCAATTCCATCTTCTTGGTTATATCTGATTAATTCAATTTTTCGTTGTTCGGCTTGTTTTTCTAGTTCCGTACGAATCCCTTTAAAAAAAACATCCTCAAGCTCCTCTTCATTGGATATCCAGTAAAGAAAGGCTACATTATTCAACTGTGTGATTCCTTGTTTTTTCTTATAACCCATGTCTTCCGCAATTGCTTTTATTTTTTCTCTTGTATCTTCACTAACAGATAAATTTATATCATTATTAAGAACTCTTGAAACGGTCGCAATTGAAAATCCAGACTTTTGAGCAATATCACGAATTGTTGCCATTATTTCCCATCCTTTCTGTCCCCTTCCTATTACATATTACACATTAGTTCTTATAAAGTAAACATTTTTAGTAAACATTTTTATTTACTTTCAATCACATAATAGAAATGAGGG
>NZ_BCVD01000244.1 GCF_001591565.1 Priestia flexa NBRC 15715
AATGATTTCTACTCGGTGAAGAATCCTATCTAGAATTGCTGTTGTTATAGCTTGATCACCCAATAATTCTCCCCATTCTTTTGGTGCCTTATTAGAGGTCAAGATAATGGAAGACTGATTATACAAGTCATTAATTAAATGAAAGAACATATTAGCTTCTTGTTGATCCATTGCCATAAACATTAAGTCATCTATTATGACTAAATCAGCCTCTCTAATTCTTTTCATTCTTGCTTTTGACTTTCGTGTGATTTCTTCTGTTTTCAGGTTATGAATTAAATCTCCCATTGATGTGAATATCGCTTTATACCCTTGGTTAATAGCCTCTATTCCTAGGCCTACGGCCAGGTGAGTTTTACCTACACCTGGTGGCCCTAATAAAATCAAATTGTACAGCTGTTCTATCCAAGTTAAATCTTTTAATCTATTTAGTTGTTTGTTGCTTAAAGACTTTTGTTCTTTTAAATTAAACTCCTCAAGTGTTTTGCTGAAAGGAAAAGTTGCCCACTTTAATCGGTTGTTTAGTTGCTTTTCTTCTCTTCGAGTTTGCTCATAAGAAGTGACATCTAACAGGAATTGAGTAAATGAAAGGTCTTTTTGCTCAGCTTCTCTGATCAAATGGGGGAGATGCTTGGCAGTTTCAACGAGTCTTAACCCTTTCATTATGTCTTGTAATTGTTGGATTTGGCTCATCGCTATTCAACCTCCATTAAAACCGTGTAAGTATCTACTTTTCTTTTGTATGCTTCTGTTTCTAAAACCCATTCTGATAGCCTGTTCAAAGTCTTAACTTCTTTCTTTTTATCAATAACTGTTTCATGTACCTGGCGCTGACGTTTCACATATGCAATGATATCGCCAAAATCAGTTGCACTGTATAATTTCCTTTTTAAACACTCTGCTAACGCTTTAGTCCGTACTTCGTTATCGATACCTTTTGTTTCGCGCAAGATGATTTGCAACTGGTCTTTAATGTAACGAGGATTTTTTTCCCTAACCTTCTCTAAATATTTAAAGGCTAGTTCTTTATCTTCAAATCTCTCAGCCACTGTATTAATGAATGCTCCAACACCTTTTGTACGATCCCTACTATGTTTTTTATCTTTTATTAACATCCCTTTCCCTTCGGGAATTGAATGTTTTG
>NZ_BCVD01000245.1 GCF_001591565.1 Priestia flexa NBRC 15715
AGGGGGACAGTTAAAGATAGTATTATAAAGGAAATAAAAGAAATTGATTTCGGAAAACATATAATAAGAGGTAAAAACGGAAAAAAACAGTTACTTCCAAATGCAAAGTATGTAACTAATGATGATGATAAATATACTACCGATGAACTTGGGCGTATAGTCCATGTTGAGGCTCCTGAACTTATATTAAAAAAGGCTGATAGAAATAAATATGCACAAGCGAATGTAGGAGATAAAGATAGATTATCAGATGATGATGGTGGTCATTTAATAGGAGCTCAATTTAATGGCCCTGCGGATATAGATAATCTTGTACCACAAAATAGTCAGATTAATAGGAGAGGTGGAGTTTGGTATAATATGGAGACAGAATGGGCAAATGCATTAAAAGAGGTGCCTCCTAAGAATGTCTCCGTTAATATTACACCAATTTATTCAAGTAACTCAATGCGACCAGATTCATTTACTATAAGATATCAAATTGAAGGAAAACGACAAGTAAGGTTAGTGATACAAAATAAATCAGGAGGTTGAGAATATGAGTTTTGAAAATGAACTAAATGAATTATATAAACAGATAGCTCAGCAAGTTAACGATTTAATTCCAATTGAATGGAGCGACTTTTATTTCAATGGAGAAGTGAAGGATAAAGAAGGGGGAGTATTCTTCTTTTTTACCCCTATTGACAGTAATGAACCAGTTTATTCTCATGATATCCCAGATATTTATCCTATAGATGAGAGTGTCCATGATGAAGAGATGCATAAATTGTTTGAACTAACAGTTAAACTGCAACAGGTTTTTATTGATAATGACCAAGAACCTTGGTTTTCAGTGACATTATTACTTAATTCATTGGGAAAACTAAATGTACATTTTGATTACTCAAATTGGCATGATAGCGAATTTGGTCCGGCAGCTAGAATTGAGTATTTTGAATATAAATATGTAAGTCAAAATAAAGAACAGCTAGATTTAGATTTAATAGAGAGAATGAAGAAATTTGAAGAAAAGTAAACAATTAAGCACTTGGTTACCTTTTAGGCAACAGGTGCTTTTGTTTTTGGTGAAGTAAGAACAACATGAATGAGACCAGTTT
>NZ_BCVD01000246.1 GCF_001591565.1 Priestia flexa NBRC 15715
AAAGCCTCGTAAAGACATCATTCGAGAATATGAGTTAACACCATCTTCGCTTGATAAGTGGATTAATCAAAGTAAGTCCTCTGGTTCCTTCAAAGAAAAGGATAACCTCAGCCCCGAACAGAAAGAGCTGCAGGAACTTAGGAAACGTAATAAGCAATTAGAGATGGAGAATGATATTTTAAAGCAAGCCGCGCTGATACTAGGACGAAAGTAAATGTGATTAAGAACAACCAGCATAAATACTCGATATCAGCAATGTGTAAGGTCCTACAACTCCCTAGAAGTACGTATTATTATGAAGCAAAAGAACGAAAGAATGAAGATGATATAACTTCAGACATCATAGAAATTTTCCATCAAAGCCGCCAAAATTATGGTGCGAGAAAGATAAAGCATGAGCTAAAGAAAAGAGGGAAATTGGTTTCTCGTCGTCGAATCGGCAGAATTATGAACGAACAAGGACTTGTTTCAGCTTATACTGTAGCTCAATTTAAACCCCATAAGGATAAACCAAATGAAAGTGATCAAGCGAATGAGTTAAATCGTGAATTTACACAAGAGGAAGAATTGACTGTCGTGGTCAGCGACCTAACTTATGTAAGAGTGAACAGAAAATGGTATTACATATGTGTATTTGTTGATCTCTTTAATCGGGAGATCGTTGGATTTAGTACAGGTAAGAACAAAGATGCTTTACTAGTTTATCGAGCTCTATCGTCAATAAAAGGTAATTTACATACGGTTCAAATGTTCCATACTGACCGAGGAAGAGAATATAAGAACCAAGTCATTGATGAGGCCCTAGAAACGTTTAACATCAAGCGATCTCTAAGTTTGAAAGGCTGTCCGTATGATAATGCAGTAGCAGAAGCAACATTCAAAATCATCAAAACAGAGTTCGTAAAGAAACGTCATTTTGATAGCTTAGAAGAGTTACAAAGAGAGTTTACAGATTATGTGCACTGGTTTAACCATCTACGCATCCACGGTACTTTAGATTATTTAAGTCCAGTGG
>NZ_BCVD01000247.1 GCF_001591565.1 Priestia flexa NBRC 15715
ATTGGCTTCAACCGCTTTATAATTTGATGAACCAATTATTAACGGCAAAATCTGTGTTGCATATAGATGAAACCTACGCACAAATAATTAAGCGTTCAGATGGAAAGCCAGCTCAATCAAACGCTTATAACTGGGTATGTCGCAGTGTACAAAGTGAAGGTCCCATTATCGTTCTATTTAAGAGCGCTCTTTCTCGTGGGCGCGCTGTATTAGAAGATTTAATTAAGGGATTCAAAGGCACTGTGATCTGTGATGGGTATTCAGCTTACGGTCAATTACCTCATGTTCAATTCGCCAACTGTTGGGCTCACGTACGCCGTTATTGGCTAAAAGCCGATAGTAAAAATGGACGAATAGGCGTGCAGTACTGCGATCGGTTGTTTCATATTGAACGGAAAATCAAACATCTTTCACCGGAAGAGCGCTTGCAAGTTCGCCAACAAGAAGCAAAACCGATCGTCGATGAATTTATGGATTGGATTGATCGTTCGTCTTTCTTCGGTAAAAATGCCATTGCGAAAGCAGCTGAATATACATTAAGCCGTTCATCAGAGTTAAAGGTTTTCCTTGAAAATGGGTATGTCGCCATTGATAACAATCCCGCTGAAAATGCCATTCGTCCAAATGTTATTGGTCGCAAAAACTGGCTCTTCTCCGTGAGTGAAGCAGGCGCTAATGCGAATGCCATTTGTTTGAGTTTGGCTGAAACGGCCAAAGCAAACGGAATTGATTTTTATCAGTACTTGGTAAAGCTGATGACGGAATTACCTAATATATCGTTTCATCAACACCCTGAGATTTTACATAATTACATGCCATGGTCAGAGAATATTCAAGCCACATGTGCAAAATAGCCAGCTAACTGAAAAAAATTCAGTTAGCTGGCCGTTCGTCGTGCGTACCGTGAAGGTGCGCTATTTTTTATATTTCGGGCTTACGG
>NZ_BCVD01000248.1 GCF_001591565.1 Priestia flexa NBRC 15715
ATTAGTGAAAGACAGAAGAAGCATGAAAAACTCTCACACGAGATATTAAAGACTCACCTTGAATTCAAGCAACGTTATGGCAGTGTTAAAATTACGAAAACACTAAAAAAGCGTGGTGTTAAAGTAAGTGAGCGTACAGTCTCCCGAATAATGACAAAGAACCACTGGAAGTCTTGTACAGTCAAAAAGTACAAGGCTACGACCAATTCGAGGCATCATCACCCAGTAAGTGAAAACGTCTTAAATCGACAGTTTAAAGCGAGTAAACCAAACCAGTTCTGGGTTACGGATATCACTTATATTCCAACGAATGAGGGCTGGTTGTATTTGGCGACCGTAATGGATTTATATTCTCGTAAGATAATAGGATGGGCCATGGATAAAAAAATGACCAAAGAATTAGTTATCTCTGCGTTAAAGATGGCTTACAAACGCCAAAAACCTGGGAATGGAGTGGTCCATCATTCAGATCGCGGTGTTCAATATGCTTCTTGTGAATATCAAAATCTATTAAAAAAGTACAATATGACTGGCAGCATGAGCCGGAAAGGAAATTGTTACGACAACGCTTGTATTGAGTCCTTTCACGGGATTCTAAAACGAGAGCTTGTTTACCAAACAAAGTATAAAACGAGAGAAGAAGCAAAGAAGTCACTATTTGAATACATTGAGTTCTTTTACAATTCCAAGCGAATTCATTCGACATTGGGGTATTGCACACCGAATGAATTTGAACAAATGTATAGGAAATTTGCAGCTTGATTTCTCCTTCATAAAAAAGTTTAAATCTTTATAAATTTAAACTTTTTTATGAAGGCTACCAAGCGAAAGTGCGGTAGAAATCTGTGTCTATTTTCTTGACGTAGTATC
>NZ_BCVD01000249.1 GCF_001591565.1 Priestia flexa NBRC 15715
GGGGTCAGTCCCAAGAACAGCAGCTTTTTTGTATAAGAAACCATACGGAAAGTTGATTACATAATGAAAAGTGAAAAGGTGATTAAAGCGGTTTATGATTGCATTTACTTGTTTAGTCGTGATCATCAGTGTTGTTCGTCCTTATTTTGAAAGTATTATGGTCAGACGAATAATATCTGAAGAGAAAAAAGTTCGATATTATAAAGAACAATCGTTTTTTTATGTTCTTATTTTACTTCTTTACGTAGTCATTATGCTGTACTATGCGCTACCAGTAGAGAAGTGGGGTCTTCAAACGGTATACTTGGATACCATACAGCAAAAGAACATGTTTCCAGCCTGGGTTGAGTACTTATTATTGCTTATCTTTTTAGGGTTTATTGTATTGTCAATTATGCTTCAATGGATGAAAGATCATGGAGAAACGGTATTTATGGAACAGGAGATGCCTACTTCAATTGAGGCAACGGTTCCAAAAACGAAACGAGAACGCAAGTGGTGGCTTACATACAGTGGAACTTCAAGCGTAGTAGAAACGCTGGTATATTTTCCAAGTCTTTATATCTATATTCATGATGTTCTACAAATTCAAAATAGCTGGGTATTAGCCGTTTTAATCGGTTTAGGTTATTTCATGTCACAGTTAGCGTTTCAAAAAGATCGTTTAAGCCTTCAGACATTAGTTGTTGGAGTTGGTTTGGGCGCTATGTATATCATGTCAGATTCGATTGCAATCATTGCATTTTACTACGCATTTAGCTTTTTAGTTTATGACATTTACCAACAAGACCGCAATATACCTATGAAAGCAGGATGAAGAAAAAGACTGGGACATAAG
>NZ_BCVD01000250.1 GCF_001591565.1 Priestia flexa NBRC 15715
GTAACCATCATCTGTCATTCGGTCAAAGCGCTCGTAATCTAGGTAGCCACGGTCAAACACATACATGCATTCTTTATCATCAACCATGATTTCAAGCTGACCACGATCATGTTCTTTTGCCGTTGTTAAAACAGCCTTTTCAGGATAGGAACTCCCTTTTTCCATAAACACAAGTCTCAAATGCAACTTGACACCCGCTTTTGTTTTGCGGAACTTTGCCCATTTATGATTGGTCAAATTAAGTGGCAATGTGCTTGAATCAATGATTTTTAACGGCATAATAAGCTTTGTATAATGTGTTTTTGCATGAATTTGTGCGACTAAATCAAGGAAAAGCCTTTGAAATAAATCTGGATTTATACCGTTTAATCGGCGTGAGAGCTGAGAAATACTGATTGAATCAAGATCAATGCCTTTTTGTAGTTGGTCGTCGAAAAGACAATCGCTTAGCTCATGCAAACTTTCGACTTCTTGTAGCTGTGCAAAAAGGAGTAATTTTAGAAATGAGTCTGTTTTTAGTTTTTTCGTATAGTAATCTAATTTCAACGTTTTCACGGTTTCTTCAAAAAGTTGAAGATTTATTGGTGAAAACCATTGTCCAAATGAAGTTTTTCGTGTAATCTTGTCCATGAGTTGGTCCTTTTTTAGTGGATTTGGACGGGTTACCACCTGACTTATCCATTATAAAGGACTTTTTCTTTGCACAAAATAATAAAATTGAACATTTTGAGTATTTTTAATAGTGAAAATAAATTAATGCAACACTAGT
>NZ_BCVD01000251.1 GCF_001591565.1 Priestia flexa NBRC 15715
TGTCTCAGTCTCCTTATAGATATTATTTTTCATTCATGTATTTAACTTCTGAACGATAAATACGACTTCCCTTTTGAGAAAACTTTTCTTCATACTCCGTCATAATATTTCCTTCGAAGTCACTAGCATGTAAATCTAAACTTACGTACTTTAATAACAAGCCATATTCAGAAAAGCTCATTAAAGAGTATTCAAACAATCCTTGATTATCTGTTTTAAAATGAATCTCTCCACCATCGATTAAAATTTGTTCATAGATATTTAAAAATGTTTTGTACGTTAAGCGTCTTTTAGCATGACGAACTTTTGGCCAAGGATCTGAAAAGTTTAAGTATACTCGCTCAACATCACCTTTAGCAAAATATTCCGTTAGGTCTTTTGCGTCAACGCTTAGCAGTTTAAAATTCGGTACTTCTGCTTCAATTATGCGATCTAGCGCACTAACAATTACACTTTCATATAACTCAATGCCAATGTAGTTAATGTTTGGATTTTGCTTAGCCATCCCAAGTAGGAATTGACCTTTTCCAGTTCCAACTTCAATATGAATTGGGTTATCGTTTCCAAATACCTCGTTCCATTTGCCCTTATGTTCTGCGGGATTTCCAACGGCATATTGTGGATACTGTGCCAATTTCTCTTTTGCCCAAGGCTTATTTCTTAGTCTCATACTGCACACCTCATCTATATTATCAAAAATT
>NZ_BCVD01000252.1 GCF_001591565.1 Priestia flexa NBRC 15715
ATTGTTCTTTGAAAACTAGATAACAGTAATAGCTGAGGAAAAGTGAAACTTTTCTTTAATCAAACCAATAAATAACGCAACGCAAGTTGCACCATTTATTCGCTAATGGTTAAGTTAGAAAGGGCGCACGGTGAATGCCTTGGCACTAGGAGCCGATGAAGGACGGGACTAACACCGATATGCTTCGGGGAGCTGTAAGTAAGCTTTGATCCGGAGATTTCCGAATGGGGAAACCCACTGTTCGTAATGGAGCAGTATCTTTATCTGAATACATAGGATATTGAAGGCAGACCCGGGGAACTGAAACATCTAAGTACCCGGAGGAAGAGAAAGCAAATGCGATTTCCTGAGTAGCGGCGAGCGAAACGGAATTAGCCCAAACCAAGAGGCTTGCCTCTTGGGGTTGTAGGACACTCTATACGGAGTTACAAAGGAACGAGGTAAATGAAGAGGTCTGGAAAGGCCCGTCAAAGAAGGTAACAACCCTGTAGTTGAAACTTCGTTCCCTCTTGAGTGGATCCTGAGTACGGCGGAACACGTGAAATTCCGTCGGAAGCTGGGAGGACCATCTCCCAAGGCTAAATACTCCCTAGTGACCGATAGTGAACCAGTACCGTGAGGGAAAGGTGAAAAGCACCCCGGAAGGGGAGTGAAAGAG
>NZ_BCVD01000253.1 GCF_001591565.1 Priestia flexa NBRC 15715
CGATATAACATTTATTAGCGACATTAAAAATTTAACATGCTTTTAATTAAAAGTCAACAAATTATTATAAAACAACGATAAGAAAGTAAATGATCATTGCCGCCTGTATAATTCCTTTTGAAATAGCACCGCTGAAAAAGCCAACTAACGATCCAAAACCAATCTTTATAGCATTTTGAAAATTCGTACGGTGTACAACTAACTCACCAATCACCGCCCCTAAAAATGGGCCAATTAATATACCAAGCCCAGGAATTAAGAATGGACCAACCAACAATCCAATGGTGCTTCCCCAAATACCCGCTTTTGTTCCACCGAACTTTTTAACACCAATTAGATTTGCCAAATAATCAGCGGCAAAAAGTGCTGCCACAAGCAGACCTTGAATAAGCACAAACAAGAAAGTATATGGTTCAAAACTATAGAAAAACCCGTACAATAAAAATCCAAGTGCTACAAACAGTACGCTTGGAATAATAGGATAGACTAATCCAATAAATGATACAACAAAACAAATTGCAATGAGTGTCCAATATAAAAAGTCCAACTTAACACGTTTCCTTTCATCTCAATCTCTATTTACTATTATTATCAAACAGTATACACTGTAACAACTTTTTTGATAATAATATTCCATAAAAA
>NZ_BCVD01000254.1 GCF_001591565.1 Priestia flexa NBRC 15715
TAGTATTAATCGATTAACTTTGTGAAGTTTACGCGCTTATGAATTGCCAGCATCACTGGAATTCCAACAAGCATCACTACAAATTCACCAATCGCAGTTGTTAACCATGTTAGTAAAAATGGAAAACCTAGTGCTAAATGAAGCTCAAACGCGATGATAAACATCGTAAACGTAAAGATCAGTGTATTGGTAACCATACGAGCAACCGTGCCCTTGGCAAACTTCATCGCAAAGATCATCAGTAATAAGGAAATTAAAGATTGTCCTACGCCAAATACCAAATCATACGCCACCATTGGTGAGAAGAATAAATTGGCTAAAAATACGCCTAGCACAATCCCATACAAATACTTCTTATTAAAAATAATCAAATGATTAAACATTTCCGCAATACGGAACTGAATATTTGTAAAGCCAAACGGCTGAATAAACATCGTTACCGCAATATACATTGCCGCAATAATACCGTTGACTGCAAGTGTTCTTACATTCATGCTGCATACTCTCCTTAGTTTTTTTACGTGGGATGGTTCCGAACCACGTCTTACGCAAATACTAAAGAATCATACAGCAGTAAATTATATTAGTCAAGTATCTCAACCCTCTTTCGGTTACTGATCGAAATTCAATCTAAAA
>NZ_BCVD01000255.1 GCF_001591565.1 Priestia flexa NBRC 15715
ACTAGTGTTGCATAAATATTGTCGCAATTTTCAGTCTGATTATCCTCCTTGTTTAGAGCCAAAAAGGTAAATACCTATTCAAAGGTGGCTCTATCCATTTGGGTTTTTTTTACAATTAGACTTGTGCGACAACAACAATTTGCTTATTAAGGGATGGCTTTCCCTTCAATCTTTCGAAGCCAGATATGGGCTGGTTTCCACAATGCAGCCCTTAAATAACGGCTAATTTGTAAGGTTTTTCGCTTACTTCTTGTTTCAAGTTGTACGAGAACATGTAGGCAAAAAACAATCAGTGCGATAAACACTTGGTTTTGAATCGCCCATTCACTTTGACCGTAGAACTTTTTGATGCTGAGATGCTGTTTGATCCATTTAAAGAACAACTCAATTGCCCACCGTGATTTGTACATCTCTGAAATTTCTTCGGCACTCAAATCAAAACGATTGGTAATTAAATGCAGTTCATTTCCTTTTGAATCCATCACTTTTAGAAGACGAAAGTAATTTTCAGCACGGTTTTGAGTCGTACCAATCAACACCATTTGATCTGACAAAACAGCTGAATTCTCGGGTAGTTTAAAATTATAAACTTCCCGTATGACTGCGTTTTTCCGTAGCCTTGAAAGAAAAAA
>NZ_BCVD01000256.1 GCF_001591565.1 Priestia flexa NBRC 15715
TTTTTTATTTATCCCTCACTTCCTGTATTTATTATACCATTTGGGGATATAATAAGTAAATGTATTTTTTATATAATTGTCTAGAATTCTATATTTATATCTCTTTAATAGGATTATATTGGGGTTGCGTCAGGAAAATGCGGATTTACAACGCTAAGGAAATGTCACCTATTAAAAAAGCCGATTTTCATCTCAAGGAATCGACTTTTTTAGTTATTCTTAATCAACTAACGCATCCGTTAGCTGAAAAAGGAGTCAATTTACGAAAAAAAGACCCATAAAGCAAAGGCACCTATTACAATTGGAATGATGGGTGACAGGATAAGAATTATTTTTGCTGCGATGTATGATTTACTCGCTATTTTGTGAAAAAGAATCATATCCTGTTCTGACCAAGAAGCATAGGTATCATTTCTTATCCATTTCCACTTCTTAACTTCCTTCCAATGTTCCTCTTCCGTATATGTTTATAAACCTTCCCACGAATTTGTGTTAAATATTAATAATACTATAAATTTTTTAGATAGCCTTTTGACTGATATAAAAGATAAAATTAAGTAATAAGAATACCAACAACCGTCTTATAAACTAATACATAAGACGGTTGTTGGTA
>NZ_BCVD01000258.1 GCF_001591565.1 Priestia flexa NBRC 15715
GAGTCATGATTTTCACTCCGGCTTGTTTGCTTTCCATGGGACTCGCGTTAAGCTAACCTCGTATGGGTCTCACACCTTTTCGCTCTTTGTTTTTGAAAGAGGAAAGAGGGTGCACAATATTCCATACTTGCCTTTTTAACTAGAGGTTTGACTACATCTTATTAAAAGAAGCAAAGCCCACACAAAAAGTTTGTTACAATAACGGCAGAGTATATTTGTGTGCAGTGGAGAGAACAAGAAAGGGTTTTAGAAAACGTTTTCTTTGCTGTGGTTATAGCGTATTGTAGAGATAAGGAGGAACACAACATGGTTTTAGATGAACGAAGCGCAGCGCTGTTGCAGAACTTGCAGCAGGTAAAAAGCTTAACGATGGCAGGAGCGTTCTGTAACGGTTTAATCATCAGCTTCATTCCAGCTCTTCTATTAGTATTTATGGGAGACGTTGGATTTGAAGGAACAACCTTTGGTGACTCTGACTTTGGTGTCGTTGGAATCCTGATTTTAATGATTATGAAACTATTGGGATTATCTTAACTAAAAAAAGAGACTGAGACA
>NZ_BCVD01000259.1 GCF_001591565.1 Priestia flexa NBRC 15715
GCCGCCTACGAATAGGCTACTGAGAAGTACGAGTATGATTCGTTTTCGTTTTATGAACATTTGGTGCCTCCTGATTTTATGTTTGTGTAATAACGTGTAACACTTATTTTTTAGCCTCATTTTTGTTTAAGAATTTTACTGAGGAAATCAACTTGTACGCACGCTTTTTAAATGTTTCCTTTTGCGGGTTACAGGACTTTAAGTTATCTACACAACTTGCAGAATATACAACCTCTACTCCTCCCCAACCTTTGTCAGGATGAATATAGGCAGCATAGCCATATAAACCTTCGTCCATCGTGAACGGTGCTACGTACGTTACTTTTCCTTTTCCATCAATTCGGTCAAATTTCATATCTTCACCTATACTATTCGTTAAGAGTTCTTTTGCATATCCAATTCCAGTTTCATCATTAGATAGAGCATTTGTATATTTAATTCTAAGCAACGCTTCCGTTTTGTCATTATACAGAATACCAGCTAAAAATGCCTCACTGCTTTCACCTTTTCGCGTATAACCAATGCCATCAA